>NZ_AUIS01000007.1 GCF_000423825.1 Thermithiobacillus tepidarius DSM 3134 | reverse complement strand
TGGCGGACGCTGCCATCGGGCAGCTTTACCCGGGGGACACGCACTTCCAGGAAGCACTCGTGCTGGAAGAAGTTCAGGTGCCGGTAACGCTTGGCGACGGTGTCGTGAACCGGATGCTGGCCCTCCACGCCAGCCAGCGCGAAGCGGCTGCCGGCGATGAAGTCCACCCGGATGGTGAGCGTCTTGGCCGCCAAATCGAAGTCCGCGCCCGTCACCTGCCACGGCGGAGAGACCCCCAAGGCAGCCTCAAACAGCTTGTCAGTCATACCCGATCCCGTACCTGCTCAGGTCCAGCTTACCCACTCGAAATTGAAAAGAGGCTGTTTTTTCTTGAGTGGGCCGCACAGTGTTCGCAAGGTATCCGATTCCATGTCCGGACCGGCCACCGTCGAGCTGCTCCCGCAGCGCGGGCAGCCGGGCGCTGTGTACGAGGACAGCAGGATAAAAAGGGCTGAGCAGAACCGCTTCTTGTGCTTTTTGTCTACTTTCAATAAAGCATAGTCAAAACCCGCCGGCCGCGTATCCGCCTTTGTCAGTACCACGTGTTTTCGGGTGGCAGAAAATGAAGAACGATCCTGCAGTCTGCGTTTATGTGGGCGAGCCGCTGGCCCGCTACGGCTTCGGCCATGGCCACCCGTTCGGGCCGGACCGCCTGGATACCTTCTGGCGCGAGGCGCAGCGCCGCGGCCTGGACGAGCGGGTTTGCGTCTGCCCGCCGGTTGCGGCCGGCCAGGATGCCATCGAGCTCTTCCACACCCACGACTACGTGGAGCGGGTCAAGGCGCAGTCCGCCAGTGGTGCCGGCTATCTGGATTTCGGCGATACGCCGGCCTACCCGGGCGTCTACGAGGCGGCAGCCCACGTGGTCGGCTCCGGCCTGGATGCCGTGGCGCGCATCCTGGCCGGCCGCTGCCGGCGCGCTTTCGTGCCCATTGGCGGCCTGCACCATGCCCGGCGCGACGCTGCCGCCGGCTTCTGCGTCTTCAATGACTGCGGCGTGATCATCGAGGCCCTGCGCGCGCATCACGGCATCCGGCGGGTCGCCTACGTGGATATCGACGCGCACCACGGCGACGGCGTGTTCTACGCCTTCGAGGCTGATCCCGAGCTCATTTTCGCGGACATGCACGAAGACGGCCGCTATCTCTACCCGGGCACGGGCGCGGCGGAGGAGACCGGACAGGGCGCGGCGGCGGGCAGCAAGCTCAACGTGCCCATGAGCCCGGGGGCGGACGACACGGCCTTCTTCGATGCCTGGCACTGGGTGGAGGCCTTCGTGCGCGCCGCCGAGCCGGAGTTCATCCTGTTCCAGTGCGGCGCCGACAGTCTCGCCGATGATCCCATTACCCACCTGCGCTATTCCGCCGAGGCCCACGCCTTCGCCGCGACCCACCTGTGCCGCTTGGCGGAGGAGTGTTGCGCGGGGCGCATTCTCGCGTTGGGCGGCGGCGGCTACAATCGCCACAACCTGGCGCAGGCCTGGACGGCGGTGCTGCGCGCTTTTCTGGATACGCCGGCGGCCCCATGAAATTCCTTTGCGACGAGATGCTCAAGGGCTTGGCGCGCTGGCTGCGCGCCGCCGGCTACGATACCCTGATCGAGGCCGACGGCCGGAATGATCGCAGCCTGCTCGAACGGGCGGCCGGCGAGGGCCGTCTGCTCGTCACCCGCGACCGCAAGCTGCTCGAGCACCGCAACGCCGCGGGCGTCGTGCTGCTCCTGCGCGCCAACGAGCTGGAGGCCTGCGCCCATGAACTGGCCGCGCGGCTGGATCTGGACTGGCTGCACCGGCCCTTCAGCCGCTGTCTCGTGTGCAACACGGAGCTGACGGACGCGGCCCCCGCGCTGTGGGCGCAGGTGCCGCCCGGCGCGCGCGCAGCCGTGCGCGAGCTGCGCTATTGTCCATGCTGCGACAAGGTGTTCTGGGCCGGCGGCCACGTGCGGCGCATGGACCGGCGCCTGCGGGCGTGGCAGGCGGCCGTTGCGCCGGACGCGGGCGGCGGCTTGGCTGTGCGCTGAGGCCGGGCAGCCAAGCCGCCGCGCCAGGCTTGCGCCGGCTCCGGCTTGTCCCTAGACTGCCGGCACGAAGCGCTTGGAGGGTGCAATGACGGACTGGGATATCGAGCGGTCGCGGGACCTGTACAACGTGCCGCACTGGGGCGGCGGTTTTTTCGACATCAACGCCGAAGGCCACTTGCTGGCCTACCCGGACGGGGACGCCGGCAAGCCTGGGGTGGATCTCTTCGAACTGGCCCGGGAGCTGAAGCGCGGCGGGCTCGCCCTGCCCGTGCTGGTGCGTTTTTCGGACATCCTGCACCGGCGCGTGGAGACGCTCTGCAATGCCTTTGCCCAGGCCATGGCCGACGATCGCTACACGGGCCGCTACACCGCCGTCTATCCCATCAAGGTCAACCAGCAGCGCCGGGTGGTGGAGCAGATCCTGGCCAGCGGCGACAGCCGGGTGGGCCTGGAGGCGGGCAGCAAGCCGGAGCTCATGGCGGTGCTGGCCCTGTCCAAGCCCGACGGCGTGGTGGTGTGCAACGGCTACAAGGACCGCGAGTACATCCGCCTGGCCCTCATCGGCCAGCGTCTCGGCCACCGGGTCTACATCGTGGTGGAGAAGCTCTCGGAGCTGGAGCTCATCATCGAGGAATCCCGCCTCTTGAACGTGCGGCCCCTGATCGGCGTGCGCGTGCGCCTGGCCTCGGCCGGCTCGGGCAAGTGGCAGAACTCGGGCGGCGAAAAGTCCAAGTTCGGCCTGTCCTCGGCCCAGGTGCTGGCCCTGGTGACGCGCCTGCGCGAGGAGGGGATGCTGGACTCGCTGGAGCTCATGCATTTCCACCTGGGCTCGCAGATCCCCAACATCCAGTTCATCAAGCAGGGCATGGGCGAGTGCGCGCGCTTCTACGCCGAGCTGCGGCGCCTGGGCGCCAACGTGCGCGTGGTGGACGTGGGCGGCGGGCTCAGCGTGGACTACGAGGGCACCCGCTCGCGCGCCTACTGCTCCATGAACTACACCATCCAGGAATACGCCAACGACGTGGTCCACGCCCTGTGGGAGATCTGCGCCCAGGAAGGGCTGCCCCATCCGGACATCATCTCCGAGTCGGGGCGGGCACTGACCGCCCATCACGCCATGCTGATCACCAACATCATCGACATCGAGCGGGCGCCGGGCGACCTGCCGGTGGCGCCGCCGGCGCCGGATGCCCCGCAGATCCTGCACGACCTCTGGTTCGGCCTGAGCAACCTGAACAGCCGTTCCGCCATCGAGGCCTACCACGACGCCAACTACCTGCTCGGCGAGGCGCAGGGCATGTTCAACCACGGCCTCCTGAACCTGGAGCAGCGCGCCTGGGCCGAGCAGGTCTACGCCGCCACCTGCTGGCGGGTGCGCGAGCTCCTGCCCGGCAACTCGCGGGCGCAGCGCGAGATCCTGGACGAGCTGAACGCCAAGCTGGTGGACAAGTATTTCGGCAACTTCTCCCTGTTCCAGTCCCTGCCCGATTCGTGGGCCATCAACCAGATCTTCCCCATCGTGCCGCTGCACCGGCTGGACGAGCGGCCCGGTCGGCGCGGCACCCTGCAGGACATCACCTGCGACTCCGACGGCGCCGTGGACGACTACGTCGCCTTCAACGGCGTCGAGCCCAGCCTGCCGCTGCACGAGCTGCGCCCCGGCGAGCACTACCTGATCGGCATCTTCCTGCTCGGCGCCTATCAGGAGATCCTCGGCGACATGCACAACCTCTTCGGCGATACCGATTCGGTGCACGTGGAGCTCACCCCCGATGGCGGACACCGGCTGGTGCACCAGCTGCGCGGCGACACGGTGGATTCCGTGCTGCGCTACGTCCACTTCGACGCCGACACCCTGCTGGACGCCTACGGGCGCAAGATCGAGGCGTACCCCGACTTGAGCGAATTGCAGCGTCATCAGTTCCTGGCCGAGATCCGGGAGGGCCTGCGCGGCTACACTTACCTGGAGGAGTGAGCACCCGGCATTCGCCCTTTACGGGCCGCGGTCTTGCTTCGATAATGAAAAAGAAAAAGGCGCCGCTCGGCGGACGGGAGACTCAATGGACAGCATCTACGATCGGATCGGCGGCGAGGCCGCGGTGCGCCGGCTGGTGGACCGCTTCTACGACCTCATGGGGCAGGATCCGGCATTCAGGCCCCTGCGCGAGATGCATCCCGAGGACCTGACGGACTCGCGCCGAAAGCTTTTCATGTTCCTGTCGGGCTGGCTGGGCGGGCCCAATCTCTACGTCCAGGCCCACGGCCATCCGCGCCTGCGCCTGCGTCACCTGCCCTTTGCCGTCGACGAGGCGGCGCGGGACCAGTGGATGCAGTGCATGACGCAAGCGATGGTGGACGTGGGTATTCCCGAGCCCCTGCGCGACGAGCTGCACAAGGCCTTTTACCGCACCGCCGACTTCATGCGTAATCAGTAAAAGAAAAATCACCAGAGGACTCCGCCGGCACCTCGCAGTACGTCGTTGCCGGGCGAGTCTTCATGAAAGGGGAACAGCATGCTTGTCACCACGTCCGAAGACTTGATCACCCTGTGCCAAACCCTGCGCCTGGGCGATTACGTGGCCGTCGACACGGAATTCATGCGCGAAAAAACCTACTACGCGCGCCTGTGCCTGATCCAGGTGGCGAACGACGAAGTGGTGGCTTCCATCGACCCGCTGGCGCTCAAGGACCTCGGCCCGCTCTGGACGGTGCTCTTCGATCCCGGCATCACCAAGGTGCTGCATGCCGGACGGCAGGACCTGGAGATCATCCGCGATCTCACCGGCCGCCTGCCCGACCCGCTCTTCGACACCCAGATCGCGGCCACCGTGGCCGGCTACGAGGATTCCATCAGCTACGGCCGCCTGGTCGAGGCCATCACCGGCGAGCGGCTGGACAAGACCCTGACGCGCACCGACTGGAGCCGGCGCCCGCTGGATCCGGCGCAGATCCGCTACGCCGAGGACGACGTGCGCTACTTGCGGCTGGTGTACAAGCATCTGCGGCAGGAACTCATCGACACCGGCCGCCTGGATTGGGTGCGCGGCGACTTCGAGCGGCTGGGCGACCCCGGCCTGTATACGGTCGAGCCGCGCGAGATGTTCCGCAAGATCAAGAAGGGCCAGCTGCTGCGCCCGCGGCAACTGGCGGTGCTGCGCGAATTGGCCGCCTGGCGGGAGACCACCGCCATGCAACGGGACAAGCCGCGCAAGTGGATCCTGGACGACGACCTGCTTTTCGAGATCGCCCGGCAGACGCCCACCAGCGTGGCACAACTGACCCGCATGCGCGGCATCAGCGAGGCCGCGCTGCAGCAATGGGGCGAGGCCATCATCGCGGCAGTCGAGCGTGGCCTGGCCGTGCCCGAGGCGGAGCGGCCGCAGTGGCACGAGCGGCGCAAGCTGAAGCCCGGCGACCTCGCCTTGGTGGACCTGCTGCAGGCCCTGGTGCGCCAGCGTGGATTGGAGCACGGCGTGGCGCCTCAGCTCCTGGCCGGCCGCCCCGACCTGGAAGCGGTGGTGGCGGAAGATCCCGAGGCCGCCGTATTGAGCGGCTGGCGGGCCAAGCTGGTGGGTGACGAGCTGCAGGCCCTTCTGGCGGGCCGCCTTGCGGTGCGGGTGGAAGAGGGGCATTTGGTGGTCGAGCCGGTGGCGAGGGGGGGAGGGGGTGGTTTGGGCTGAGCCTGTTTCAGCCCAGCGGTTTTGGAGTAGGGCGGCCTGGCCCGCGATTGCTCGTTGGCCACGCGCTTGATCGCGAGCAAGTTCGCTCCTGCAACTTAGTATGCCAGCTCGCCAGGCTTGGCACTGCGTGCCCCGAATACCCGCTCCCGCCGGGCGCCCGGCCAATCCCCTGGGCCGCGCGGCCGCCAGCCGTCGGCGCGGGCTTGCCCGCGATAGTCCGCCGGCCGGCTTGGGTGATCGCGAGCCAGCTCGCTCCTGCACGCCTGGCGTATTGCTGGTCGGCATGCCGCGCTGACGAGCTTTTCAATTCTCAACCTTCAACAAGCAACACCTCCTCCGGCGGCACATAGGGATAGCCCAAGTCCTCGGCCACGTGGGCATTGGTGACTTGTCCCAGGTGCACGTTCAAGCCCGCGCGCAGGCCCGGGTTGCGCTGCAGGGCCTGCCGGTAGCCCTGCTTGGCGATTTCCAGCACGTAGGGCAGGGTGGCGATGGTCAGGGCCTGGGTGGCGGTGCGGGCGCAGGCGCCGGGCATGTTGGTCACGCAGTAGTGCACCACGCCTTCCTCGACGTAGGTCGGGTGGGTGTGGGTGGTGGGACGGGAGGTCTCCGCGCAGCCGCCCTGGTCGATGGAGACGTCCACCAGCACGGCGCCGTTCTTCATGCCGCGCACCATCTCGCGGGTGATGAGCTTGGGCGCCTGCTTGCCAGGGATGAGCACGGCGCCGATCAGCAGGTCTGCCTCCCGGCACAGCTCTTCCAGGGCATGGGCATCCGAGTAGCGGGTCTTGAGGGCGGGGCCGAAGAGGGCATCGAGCTGGCGCAGGCGGGCCGGGCTGATGTCCAGGATGGTGACGTCGGCGCCGAGCCCGAGGGCCATGCGGGCGGCCTCTGTGCCCACTACGCCGCCGCCCAGCACCACCACCCGCGCCGGCGCCACGCCCGGCACGCCGCCCAGCAGGGTGCCGTTGCCGCCATGGCTCATCTCCAGGGCCGTCGCGCCGGCCTGGATGGACAGCCGGCCCGCCACCTCGCTCATGGGGGTCAGCAGCGGCAAGCCGCCCTGGGCATCCGTCACCGTTTCGTAGGCGATGCCGACCACCTTGCGCTGCAGCAGCGCCCGGGTTTGTGCCGGATCGGGGGCCAGGTGCAAGTAGGCGAAGAGGATCTGGCCTTCCCGCAGCAGCGCGTACTCGCTCGGCTGCGGCTCCTTGACTTTCACGATCATCTCACAGGCGAAGACGTCCTCGGCGCCGTCCATGAGCTGGGCGCCGGCGGCGGCGTACAGGGCGTCGCCAAAGCCAATGCGCGCGCCCGCCCCGCGTTCGATCCGGACCTGGTGGCCCGCCTGGACCAGCGCCCGCACGCCGGCCGGGGTTGCGCCCACCCGGTATTCATGGTCTTTGATCTCCCTGGGGATGCCGATGATCATGGCAGGCAGTAAGCTCCTCGCTGGGGCGGCCGCATTATACTCAATATAGTCGACAGCGCAGGCGCGGGGAGGTATCGGGCAAACAGCGGAGCTGGCGGGCGCCGGTGCTCCATGGGCCATTCGATGGATAAGCACACCCCCCGCGGGGTGTACCATTGAACTGTGCCTCACTAGCGCAGGAGCCAGCCATGACCAGGAAGTATCCTCCCAAAAAACAAGGTGAAAAGTTTACCGGGCCCAAGGAAGAGCAGGTGCGCCATCCCTTCGACGCCGCGCCGCCAGCTCAGGAGGTGCCCGGCAGCCGCAGCCAGATCGAGCGCGTGCAGGGACAGTTTCTCGAATTCCCGGCGGGCGCGGCGACACCGGCGGCCGGTGTCTATACCTGCAGCCATTGCGGCGAAGTGGTCGAGTTGAAGGCGGCGGAGGTGCTGGAGCGCTGCCCGCACTGCGGCAGCACCGAGGCTCATTTCCTGTCGCGCGCATCCACAGCCGAGCCCGGAGAGGACTATGCCTAAGAAATTTCTCATCACCGGTCCCGACAAAGGCAAGATCCGCACGCTCCTGGATCGCGTGATCCAGGGCGCCGGCCTGCCGGTGGCCGGCATCCGCGGCGTTCCCTTCAGCGATCCGGAAGTGCCGCACGGCCCCCATGTCGGCTATCGCCTGCGGGACATCGCCAGCGGTGAGGAAGCTGTGGTGGCGTCCATGTTCTTCGACGGCCCGCCGGTGGTGGACAAGTACGGCGTCGACGTGGCGGCCATCGACCGCATCGTGGGCCTGTGCCGCCGGCAGCCCCTCGAGTCGCGCCTGGTCATCATCGACGAGATCGGCCCCATCGAACTCAGCTCGGACCAGTTCGCCGTGTGGATCGTGGAGGTGCTGGAGGGCATCAGCCCGGTGGTGGCGATGATCGACCTGCCGCTGGTGGAGCAGTATCGCCGCTACGGGCAGGTCTTCGAGCTCGAAAGCGACGCGGACTTCCAGCCCATCCTGGATGCGGTCCTCATTGGCGTGCAGCCCTGACGGGGCGCGCCGGGCATGGCCATCCACAACGCCGACATCGCGGCCGTTTTCGAGGAAATCGCGGATCTCCTGGAACTCGAGAATGCCAATCCCTTCCGGGTGCGGGCCTACCGCAACGCGGCGCGGGTGATCCGCGACTGGAGCCGGGACGTCGGAGAGATGGCGATGCGGGGAGAAGACCTCACTGTCCTGCCCGGCGTCGGCGAGGATCTCGCCGCCAAGATCCGCGAGATCGCCGCTACCGGTAGCAGCGCCCTCCACAAGATGCTGCGGCAGCAGACGCCGCCGGCGCTGGCGGAGCTGCTCAAAATCCCGGGGCTGGGTCCCAAACGGGTCCAGGCCCTGTACCATGAGCTCGACGTGCAGACCGTGGAGCAGCTCGCCCGCGCCGCCCGCGACGGCCGCATTCGCCGCCTGCCCGGTTTCGGCGAGAGGACGGAAAGCCGCATCCGGCAATCCATCGAGGCCCTGGCGGGCAGCATGCGCCGCTTCAAGCTCGCCGTCGCCGCCCAGTACGCCGAACCGCTGGCCCGTTATCTGCGCATGGTGCCGGGGGTGAAGGCCGTGGAGGTGGCGGGCAGCTTCCGCCGCTGCCGCGAAACGGTGGGCGATCTCGACATCCTGGTGGCGGCTGCCGAGGACAGCCCGGTCATGGAGCGCTTCGTCGCCTACGAGGAGGTGGCGGAGGTCCTGTCCCAGGGCCCGACCCGCGCCACCGTGATCCTGCGCTCGCGGCTGCAGGTGGACATCCGGGTGGTGGCGGAGGCCAGTTTCGGCGCGGCCTTGCACTATTTCACCGGCAGCAAGGCGCACAGCATCGCCATCCGCAAGCTGGGGGCGGAGCGGGGCTTGAAGATCAATGAATACGGCGTCTTCCGCAGCCGCCGGCGCGTGGCCGGGGAGACGGAAACCTCGGTCTATGCCAGCGTGGGGCTGCCCTGCATCCCGCCTGAGCTGCGCGAGAACCGCGGCGAGATCGAAGCCGCCCGCGCCGGTCGCCTGCCGCATCTGGTGGAGCTGACGGATCTGCGGGGCGACCTGCACGCCCACAGCAAGGCCACCGACGGCCACGACAGCCTGCGCGAGATGGCCGAGGCCGCCCGCCGCCGGGGCCTCGAGTACCTGGCCATCACCGATCATTCGCGGCGGCTGACCGTGGCCCATGGCCTCCACCCTCAGCAGCTGCTCGCCCAGATGGACGAGATCGACCGGCTCAACGCCGGTCTGGAAGGCATCACCCTGCTCAAGGGCATCGAGGTGGACATCCTGGAAGACGGCAGCCTGGATCTGCCCGACGAGCTGCTGGGACGCCTGGACCTCGTGGTGGGGGCGGTGCACAGCCGCTTCGACCTGTCCCGCGACAAGCAGACCACCCGCATCCTGAAGGCCATGGACCACCCGCACTTTTCCATTCTCGCCCACCCCAGCGGCCGCCTGATCCAGGAGCGCGAGCCCTATGACGTGGACATGCTGCGCATCATCCGTCACGCGCGGCAGCGCGGCTGCTACCTGGAGATCGACGCCCATCCCGAGCGCCTGGACCTCCAGGACGTCCATGCGCAGATGGCCAAGGAGGAGGGCGTGCTGGTGGCCGTCGATTCCGACGCCCATGGCATCCAGCACTTCGACAACCTGCGCTTCGGCGTGGGCCAGGCCCGGCGCGGCTGGCTGGAAAAGGACGACGTGCTCAACACCCGCTCCCTGGCCGAGCTCAGGCCGCTGCTCGCCCGCACCCTGTGAGCGCCGTTTACCGCATCGGCACCTCCGGCTGGCACTACCGCCACTGGCGCGGGCCCTTCTATCCCGACGGGCTGCCGGTGACGCGCATGCTGGCCTACTACTGCCGGTACTTCGACACGGTGGAAATCAACAACAGCTTCTATCAACTGCCGCTGGCGCGCACCCTGGCGGGCTGGCGCGCAGCCACGCCGCCCGGCTTCTGCTTTGCCGCCAAGGGCAGCCGCTTCATCACCCACATGAAAAAGCTAAAGGAACCCGCGGCGGCGCTGGCACGCCTGCTGCCGGTGCTGGAGGCGCTGGAAGAAAAGCGGGGGCCGCTGCTGTTTCAACTGCCGCCCCGCTGGGGACGGGACGCCGGGCGGCTGGCGGCCTTTCTGGCGGCCCTGCCGCCGGGCGGCGACTACGCCTTCGAATTTCGCGACCCGAGCTGGCATCATCCCGAGATCTATGCCCTGCTCAGGCAGCACAACAGCGCCTTTTGCATCTTCGATCTGGCGGGTTTCTGCTCACCGCTGGAACTCACCGCCGACTTCGCCTACGTGCGCCTGCATGGCCCCGACGGCCCCTATGCCGGTTCCTACGGCGCCGAGGCGATCGCGGCGTGGGCGGCGCAACTGCGCGCCTGGCGGCCGTTGCGCGCGGTGTACGTCTACTTCGACAACGACCAGGCGGCCCACGCCGTGCACAATGCCCTGGCCCTCAAGCGGCTGCTGGCGGAGTGAGGCTCAGTGTTCCACGGCTGCGGGCCGGGCGGGCGCGCGCGGCGGCAGGTTGCGCAGGTCCAGGCGTGTGTCCGGCGCCGGCGTCAGCACCGTCGCCTCGTAGTCGTTGCGCAGGCGACGGGCCAGGATGTCCATGGCCTCCGGCTCGCCGTGCACCAGGGCCACGGGCGGGCGCTCGTCGAAGTGCGCGTACCAGTCGAGCAGCCCGGCTTGGTCGGCATGGGCCGACAGGCCGCCGATGGTATGTATCTTGGCGGCGACGCGGATGACCTCGCCCCACAGGCGGATGTGGGTGGCGCCGTCCACCAATGCCCGTCCGAGCGTGCCGCGTGCCTGGAAGCCGGTGATGATCACATGACTGTGCTCCCGCCAAATGTTGTGCTTCAGGTGGTGCTTGATGCGCCCGCCGTTGCACATGCCGCTGCCGGCGATGATCATGGCGCCGGACTGGATGCGGTTGATGGCCATGGACTGGGTGCTGCTGTGGCTGTAGTGCAGATTGGGCAGCTCGAAGGGATTGCGGGTGCGGCGGTAGGCCTCGGTCGCCTCGTTGTCGAAGAGCTGCCAGTGGCGGGCGTAGACTGCGGTCGCCTCGATGGCCATGGGGCTGTCCAGGAAGATGGTCCAGCGCCCTATGTCCCAGTCCTCGTAGCGCCTGCCGAAGATGTACAGGAGCTCCTGGGTGCGACCCACGGCGAAGGCGGGGACGAGCACGTTGCCGCGCTCGCGTTCCGCCTGCCCCAGCACCTCCGCCAACTCCGCCCAGGTGTCCTCCCAGGAGCGGTGCTGGCGGTCGCCATAGGTGCTCTCCAGGAGGACCAGGTCGGCCTCGCCGACGGCTTCCGGATTGCGCAGCACCGGCGCGCCCCGGTGGCCCAGGTCGCCGCTGAAGACCAGCTTGCGGGCGAGATCGTCCTCCTGCAGCCACAGCTCCACGATGGCCGAGCCCAGGATGTGCCCGGCATCGCGCAAGCGCACCCGGATGCCGGGCAGGATCTCCTGCGTCACGCCGTAATCGAGCACCTTGAAATAGCGCATGGCCGCTTCCGCTTCCGCCAGGGTGTAGAGCGGCTCGACCAGGGGCGAACCCTTGCGCTGGCGCTTGCGGTTCTCCCACTGCGCGTCCTTTTCGTTGAGGTGTCCGGCGTCCTTGAGCATGATGCGGCACAGGTCGCGGGTGGCCCGCTGGGTGTAGATGGGACCGCGGAAGCCGGCCTTGACCAGCAGCGGGATGCGTCCCGAGTGGTCCAGATGGGCATGGCTCAGCACCACGGCATCGATGCGGGTCGGGTCGAAGGGGAAGGGCTCGCGGTTGCGCACCTCATCGGCGGCGCTGCCTTGGATGAGGCCGCAGTCCACCAGGATGCGACGGCCGCCGGCATGAATCAGATAGCACGACCCGGTGACTTCCCGTGCCGCGCCCAGGAATTGGATTTCCATGTTTTTGTCCTTCTCGGGGATGGGCCCGCTTGTCGCGCCGTTGCGCCAGCGGCTGTATGGGAGTTTACCCCAGATTGCGCCAGGCGGGAGCACTTTGCGCCAGCTGCCCGGCGGCCCCCAAAGCGGCGTGCAGGCGCTCCTCCGGAAAGCCGAGCGGCACGGCCAGCCGGATCCACAGCGGACGCTGATAGGCCGGGGCGCAGCCGCCCCAGTGCGGGCTGCCTCGCATGCCCGTGTGCTCGTAGAGCCAGGCCAGGTAAGCGGATACCGGGTCCGCGGCATGCCGTAGCCCCGGCACCAGGCTCAAGTCGAGGATGACGCAGTGGCCGCCGATGGGCGTGTGCACGGGGAAGCCCAAGGCCTGCAAGCCGTTGCCGAGCCACTGGGTCTGGCGCAGCCGTTCTGCCGCCTGCGTCTCAATGAATGGCCAGTCGGCCAAGGCTTGCGCCAGACAGGCCCGATCCGCGTCGGCCAGAGCCGTGCCGACGGCCGGCAGCAGCGCCTGGGCTTGGGCGAAGAGGGGAGCGGAGTGGGTGGCCAGCAGACCGCCCCCGGCGAAGCCATAGTCCTTGCTGCAACTGGCGGTCATGCCGTCACAGCAGGCCAGCAGCGCCTGCATGATCTCCGCGAGGCTGTGCCCGGCGGCGCCCGCTTCGTGCGCTTGGATGAGCAGGCAGTTTTCCACCAGGCGGGTGGCATCCAGGTACAGGGGGACGTGGTGCGCCCGGCTCAGGGCCCGGATCGCGCGCAGCCCGGCCAGCGAGATCGCCTGTCCGCCGGCGCCGTTGCTGAGGGCCTCGACGAAAATCAGGCTGACCTGCCGCTCCGCCAAGGCACGTTCGAGCCCGGCCAGATCCAGATCCCCCTTGAAGGGCGCGGGTGTCGGCTCCAGGGCACCGGCTGCCGGCAGTTCCAGCGGCGTCATGCTCTGTTCCTGCTGGTGGTCGCGCGCGGTGTGGAAGAGCAGATTCTGGGCGACCAGGCTGTCCGGTTGCGCCAGCGCCGTGAAGAGCAGGGCCTCCGCATCGCGCCCGCGCCGGGTGACGACGAAGTGCCGGAAGGGGAAGCGCGCCGCCAGCCACTGCTGCAGATCCTGGGGTGCGCGGGCGGCGCGTTGCCGCAGGACGGCCATGCGCGCGTCGATGTAAGGCGCCTGCAGATGGGCCCAGGAATCGGTGGAGAAGTCGAAGGCGACCGTGCCGGCCGGCAGTTGCCCGACGTGGCCGCCGTGCTGCTTGAGGAGTGCACGGCGCTGCTCGCGGGACATGGCCATGTCAGTGAACGGTCAAATAATGCAGGCTGAAGAGCCGCTCGGGGTCAGTCCACGCGCGGGCCGGCACGAAGCCCGCGCTGGCGGCCAGCTCCTGAAACTCCCGGATGCCGTATTTGTAGGAATTTTCCGTGTGAATGGTCTCGCCCTCCAGGAAGGGAAAGGTGGCCCCGCCGACCGTGATCATTTGCGCCGCCAGGCTCTGCAGGTGCATTTCCACCCGGCCATGCTCCTCGTGGTAGAAGGCGCGGTGCCGGAAGGCGGTCACATCGAAGTTGGCGTGCAGCTCCCGATTGATGCGCGTCAGCAGATTCAGGTTGAAGGCTTCGGTGACGCCCTGTGCGTCGTTATAGGCCGCGTGCAGCACGCGCGGGTCCTTCTTGAGATCCACGCCGATCAGCATGCCGCCACCCGCGCCCAGCAGGCCGGCTGCGCTTCGGAGCAGATGCGCGGCCTGCGCCGGCGTGCAGTTGCCGATGGTGGAGCCCGGAAAGAAGATCACCCGCCGGGCGTCCTGCAGGCCCGCTGCGGCAGGCAACTGCTGCAACTGCGTGTAATCGGCACAGATGGCGACCACCTCGAGCCCGGGGCGGCTTGCCGCCAGCCGGGCCGCCGAGAGCAGCAGCTGCTCCTTGCAGATGTCGATGGGCACGTAGGCGGCCGGCTGTCCCAAGGCATCCAGCAGCAGGGGCGTCTTGCGGCTGCTGCCGCTGCCGTACTCGATCAGAGCGCAATCCGCGCCGACCGTCTCGGCGATTTCCGTGGCGTGGGCCCGCAAAATGCCGGCCTCGGTGCGGGTGGGATAGTATTCCTCGGTATTGCAGATGCGCTCGAAGAGCTGCGAGCCGTATTCGTCATAGAAGTATTTGGCGGCCAGCGCTTTGCGCGTGCGTCCGAGCCCGTCCAGCACGTCGCGGCGAAAGTCGGCCAGGGCCGGCTGGCAGTCGTGGAAGGTCAGCGAGACGTGGCTGGGGCCGGTCATGCGTCCTCCGCCAGCCGCAGGCCGGTGAACTGCCAGCGCGTATCCGGCGGGAAGAAATTGCGGTAGCTCGGCCGGATGTGCGTTGCGGGCGTGACGCAGGAGCCCCCGCGCAGGACCATCTGATTGCACATGAACTTGCCGTTGTACTCGCCCAGCGCGCCCTGAGCCGGCCGGTAGCCGGGATAGGGCACGTAAGGACTGCAGGTCCATTCCCACACATCGCCGAAGAACTGCGTCGGCGCGATGGTGGTCTCCGGCGCCGGGGTCGGGTGCAGAATGCCGCTGTCCATCAGATTGCCGGCAACGGGCAGGTCCATCGCGGCGCTTTCCCACTCCGCTTCCGTGGGCAGCCGCTTGCCCGCCCAGCGTGCGTAGGCGTCGGCCTCGTAATAGCTGATATGGCACACCGGCTCCGACTCGACCAGCCGGCGCATGCCGGACAGGGTCATCTGCCACCAGCGCCCGCCGCTGTGCTCCCAGTACAGCGGCGCCCGCCAGGCACGTTCCCTGACCGTGCGCCAGCCGTCGGACAGCCAGTGCTGGGGTTTGGCGTAGCCGCCGTCCTCCATGAACTCCAGATATTCGCCGTTGGTGACCAGGCGTGAGCCGAGGCGATAGGCACCAAGATGCACCTCGTGGCGCGGTGATTCGTTGTCAAAGGCGAAGCCGGGGCCGTGATGGCCGATCTGGCGCACCCCTGCCGGGAAGTGCAGCCATTCCAGCGCGGACTCGGGCCGATCGGCGGCGGGCAGGCGCGGCGGCTGGTAGGCTGGCCGCAGGGGGTTGGTGGCGAAAATGTGCTTGATGTCGGTCAGCAGGAGCTCCTGGTGCTGGTGCTCGTGGTGCATGCCGAGCGTCAGCAGGAAGGCAAGCTCCTGCCATTGCGCATCGTCGGCGGTCTGGATCAGGCGCGCGATGAAATGGTTGACGTGGGTCCGGTAGTCGTAGATCTCCTCGACCGTTGGTCGCGACAGGAAACCTCGCTGCCGGCGCGGGTAGAACTCGCCCACGCTCTCGTAATAGGAGTTGAACAAATAGCCGAAGCGGGGGTGAAAGAGCGGATAACCCCGCAGAAAGGGCATCAGGAGAAAATTCTCGAAAAACCAGCTGGTATGCGCCAGATGCCACTTGGGCGGGCTGACGTCGTCCATGGACTGGATCACGTAGTCTTCGGTCGCGAGCGATTGACAGATGGACTCGCTTTGAAAGCGCACGCTCAGGTACAGGCTCCAAGCCTGCTCCCGGTTCAGGGTGGACAGCCCTGCGGGTTTCGGCGAATGCAGAATGACGGCCATGGACAACGCTCCAATCCCCCTTGGGGGCGGTGTCTGGAATATCCCCTCCAGTGCGGCGTGCTTGGCCAAGAATTAGCATGAATTCACCAGGCGAGCGTGAGGCTTTGGGCTTAGCGCCTGGCGCCGGGGCAAAAAAAAGCGGCGCCAGCAGGCGCCGCTGTGGGTCGGGATTGAAGGACATCAGCCCATGATGCCGGGATTGTTTTCCACGCCGATCAGGCGCGGGCGGTTCAGCTTGCTGACTTTCACGGTCTTCTGCTCGCGCAGCCACTTGGCCACCAGATCCCAGATCGGCTCGCCTTCGAGCGGCTGCCCCACGCTCGCCCAGCCGGCCACCTTGTACTTCTTGTCGGCTTCCACCGCTTTGCCGCGGATGTGCAGGTTCTGGATGCGGTTGCCGATGGTCTTCGTCGGATCCATGGTGTATTCGATGCCGCCCACGCGCACCATGTCACCGCCCTGCTGGTAGTAGGGGTCGGGATTGAAGAGGTTGTCGGCCACGTCCTCCATGATCTCCTTGATCTGCGCTCCGGTGAACTCGTTCAGGGTCACCACCGGATAGGTCAGGGCCGTCTGATCCATGACATGCTCGAAGGTGATCGGCTGGCCGGGCAGCACCGTGGTGCCCCAGCGGAAGCCTGGCGAGAAGGCCGCCTCGGCGTTTTTCATATCCATCAGCGCCTGCACGATCAGCTGGTCGAAGGTGCCGTTGAAGTTGCCGCGCCGGTAGAGCAGGTCCTCGCTCACCGCCAGCTTCTCGTTCAGCTTGTCCTGATAGGGCGCGCGGATCTTCTCTATGAGCTGGGCCATCTCCGCGTCCGGCTTGATCAGGTTGGAGAAGATCGGCAGCATGGTGAACTTGTAGCCCTTGACCCGGCCCTTGGCCACGTCCAGATCCAGGCGGGACAGGAACTTGCCGTTGGAGCCCGAGTTGACCACCAGGGTCTTGCCGACGATCGAAGGCTGCGGCACGGCGTCATGGGTATGTCCGCCGAGAATGACGTCGATGCCCTTCACGCGCTCGGCCATCTTCAGGTCCACGTCCATGCCATTGTGGGACAGCACCACCACCACGTCCGCCTTCTCGTCGTTGCGCACCTTGTCCACCATGGCCTGCATGTTCTGGTCCTGGATGCCGAAGGACCAGTCGGGGATCAGGTAGCGCGGATTGGCGATGGGCGTGAAGGGGAAGGCCTGGCCGATGACCGCCACCCGAAAGCCGTTCACTTCCTTGATGGCGTACGGCTTGAATACCGGATCGCCGAATTCGTTGTCCTTGATGTTCTGGGCGAGGAAGTCGAACTTGGCTTCCTTTTCCACCAGTTCCTTCACCCGGTCCTGGCCCAGGGTGAACTCCCAGTGGCCGACCATGCTGTCCACGCCCAGCTGGTTGCAGGCCTGCACCATGTCCAGGCCCTTGGTCCACAGGGCTGTGCCGGAGCCCTGCCAGGTGTCGCCGCCGTCCAGCAGCAGCGTCCGTTTCGGGCTCTCGCCGCGGTAGCGCTTCACCAGGGTCGCCAAGTGGGCGAAGCCGCCCACCTTGCCGTACTTCCGCGCGCCTTCCACGAAGTCGATGGGCGTGTACGCATGGCTGTGGATGCTGTTCGGCCGGATCTTGAAGTGCTCCAGAAAGGCCTTGCCCACCAGATGCGGCGGCTTGCCCCGGGCCTGGCCCACGCCGATGTTGGTGTCCGGCTCGCGGAAGTAAATGGGCATCAGCTGCGCATGGGTGTCGGTGAAGTGCAGCAGGGTGACGTTGCCGTAGGTCGGCACCTCATAGATGTCGCCCGGCATCTTCTTGGCGGCCGCGCCGGCGGGACGGATCACGCCCGCGGCACTGGCAATGGCCATGATTTGCAGGAATTCTCTTCGGGAAAGACTCATTGGGATTCCTCTTTTGTTGCGGGGGCGGGTTAGAAGCTGCCGTCCTTGGCTTTCGACATGACGTAGATGATGTCATTTTCGATCTGCTGCGCCACCTTGCGGGTTTCTTCGGGATAGTTCTTCAGATGGGTCAGGGCGTAGGTGGGGCGGTAGGTCAGGAGCTTCAACTGGCCGTTGCGGCTATAGATGACGATCTTGCAAGGCGCGAAGATGCCGAACTCGGGAGCCGCCTTGATGATGTCGGCGCCCATGCCCAGATTGCACACTTCGTAGATCAGGTAGGTGTCCTTGGCTTCGAAACCACGGCCCTTCATGCCTTCCTGGATGTCCAGTTTGCCCACGATGTTCATGTTGCGTTCCTGCGACGCCATCTCGATGCTCTGCCTCACGTCGTCCAGGCTGACGCCCTTGGCCACATCCACTTGATAAATCGGGGTCTTGGGATCGACGGCCGGCATGCCTTCCACCGGCGCCGCCACCGTCCCGGCGGCCTTGGCGGCAGTGGCGCCAGGCTTGGCGGCCGTGGTGGCTGCCGTCGCATAGCTGCTGAGACTTACACCCAAAACGAGAGCGGAGATGATGGAGTGTTTGACGAACGGTAACATGTGTTTGACCTCGTGGTAAAAAGCCCGGCATGGCCGGGCTTGTGGAAAGAGAACGGATAAGGGTTATTTCCGGTAGCCGGGCACCTCAATGGGAATGCCGTTGCTCATATAGGTGTGGTAGTACTCCAGATTGCGGTAGTTCTCGCTTTCGAAGTCCTCCGGCTTGGCTCGCACCTGGGAGTTGCAGCCCCGGTAGCGATCCTGCATCGTGCCCACCCGATTCCAGGCCCCCCGATAGGTGGGGAAGTGGTTGGCCTGGCCCATCATCGGCGAGAGCAGGTCGGCACGGATCATCTTGCCCGCGTTCTGCACGTGGCAGGTGGCGCAGGAGAAGTTGAGCTGGCCGCGGCGGGCGTTGTAATAGGCCTTGCCGGCCTCGTACTTGGCCAATGCTTCCTTGCCGCTGACCTTGACATTGATCGGCATGCCGTTGGACAGGGACTTCAGATAGGTTTCCAGAGCCACGATCTCCGGCTTGCCGTAAGGCAGCGGCTTCTCGCCGTTGGCTTCCCGGCACATGTTCAGCGTCATGGGCAGGGTCACCACGGTCTTGAGCTTCTCGTCGTAGCGCGGGTAGCCCGTCGCCACGCCCTTGCCGCCGTTGGGGTAGCAGCTGGCGTAGGTCTTGCCGTTGGCGAATGGCTTGTCCCAAAGCTGTTTGCCTTCATCCAGGGCCATGTCGCCGGGATTGAACTCCATGGCCGCCTGGAACTGCGCCATAAGCCCCTTGTCCAGGGCATAGGCCCCGTAGCCATAGTCCTTGAAGGTCACGCCGGGAAAGCGCTCCTGATAGAGCTTCTTGAGCTGCTGATAATCCTGCTGCGGCGATGCTTGCACCAGAGGAGCGGCGGAAAGCAGCCCCAGGGCGCCGAGTGCAATGAACCAATTCTTCATGGCTTATCCTCTTTGTGGTGAGGGATGGCTCTGGCGGCCATCCCTGTTTAAAGAGAGACTTAAGAGACCTGGATCTTGGCCTCGTCGCTCCAGCTGCCGCCCTTGTCGTCCGCAAAGGTCAGCTTCAGCGTGCCGCTTTCCTCGACGCGCACGTAGAACGACAGGAAAGGGTTGCGGCTGACGCCCACGCCCCAGTCGGCGGTCATGACCGGCTTGCCGTTGTACTCGGCGGTCACGGTCTTGATGAAGTGGGCGGGGATGGCTTGGCCGGTTTTCGGGTCCTTGCGCTGGCCCGTTTCCATCGGATGGAGAATGAGGGCGCGGACCTGCACCGCCTCACCCTTCTTGGCGCTGGACTGGACGCGGATTTTGGGGTTGCCGATATCTTCTGCCATGATCTTGTTCCTCGAAATTTAGCGTAAGGAGAAAGGGTTAACCGCCGCAGCCACCGATGGTGACCTTGACTTCGTTCGCGGCCTGGAACATCTCACCTTTGTTGGTCTTGACCACGGCGCGCACCTTGGAGGTCTTGCCCATCTTGATCCGGGTGCTGACGTCCGCCTTGCCGCTCATGGGCGTCAGGTGGAAGGAGGCGATCAGCGGCGAGGGATTGTTGTCCACGAAGATGTAGATGTCCGACACGTAGTTGTCGGCGGTCATGGGCGAATCCGTCGTCACGGTGACGGGCACCACGGCGCCGTTCTCGGCGATGGTGGGCGCCTTGATCTGCACCGGGCCGTCCTTGACTTCGGTGCTGCCCAGGGCGGCCTTCATGGCCTCGTCCAGCTTGGTGGCCTGGAAGGCGGCGGCCGGCCATTCGGCCGCCAGCACCTGGCCGGCCCGCAGGAGGCCGGCGCTGGCGGCGGCAATGACAGCACCGGTGGCCAGGGTACCGCGCAGGAAGGTGCGGCGCTTCAAGTTAATGCTGTTTTCCACGGATGAGCTCCTCGCGATTGGATGGTTGTGCGTAATGGATCAAAGAGACCAGATGTAGTCCGTCACTTTTTCCAGTTCGTCCTCGGTCAGGATGCGGTTGAGGCCGAAGGGCGGCATGGCCGTGTTGGGATTGTTGGCCATGGGATTGTAGATCTGCGCCCGCAGCTTGGCCCGATCCGGGAAGCGCTGCTTCATGGTGATGCCTTTGTAAGGCAGGGCCGGGCCGATGTTGCCGGGCAGCTCGCCGCCGGGCAGCGCGTGGCAAGCCAGGCAATTGCCCTTGCCGCGATCCCAGGCAATCTTCTTGCCTTCCTCGATCCGCTTGGCAAGGGAGGCAGCGTCGGCATCGCCGGGCTGGGCATAGCGCTGGGTAGCGGCCGGTGCGGACACGGAGGGATTTCCGGGAGGCGGGGTGCCGGCGGACTTCGGCTGATCAGCAGCGATGGCCATTGAGCTTGAAACTGCCGCTATCCCCACGATGCCAGTGGCGACACAAGCTCCAACTAGGCGGTGCAGACGTTTTTTCATTCAAGTCTCCTCGATCTGTGGTTTGGCCGACACCATGAGCGCGGACTGGCGAGCTCCCATGGCGCGGATACTGAATTCAAGCATGTTTTGTGCCAACATGTCGGTGAGCAGGGTGCTGCTTACACAGCACAATAATAGACCAAAAACAAACGGGGAGAGGGCGGCGGGAGGGAAAAGCGGTGGTGGCCGGTGGCCAATCCGCCGCAGCAAGGCGAGACAGTTGTCCCATTTGGGACAAAAGCTGGATCAGTCCACGTCTTCCAGGTCTTCGGCCTTGTCCTTGTCGTTGAAGAGGCCGAAGTTCTTCATCTTGGTGCGCAGCTGCTTGCGGCTGATGCCCAGCAGCTGGGCGGCGCGGCTCTGGTTGCCCTGGGTCTTTTCCAGGGCCTGGACCACGGCCAGGCGCTCTATGCCGGGCAGGTCGCTCGGCATCGCCGCAGGTGGCTGTTCCCGTCCATGCGGGGCACGGATGTGGGCAGGCAGGTTGTGCAGGCCGATCTCGGCCTCCCGGCTCAACACCACGCTGCGCTCGATGACATTTTCCAGTTCGCGGATGTTGCCGGGCCAGTCGTAGGCGGTCAGCGCCTGCATGGCGGCCGCGCTGATGTCCATGAGCGGACGGCCCATGGCGGCGCATACGGCATCGGCGAAATGCCGCACCAGTAGGGGGATGTCCTCGCGGCGCTCGCGCAGGGGCGGCAGGTGCACCGGAATCACGTTCAGCCGGTAGTAGAGGTCTTCGCGGAAACGGTTCTCCTCGATGGCGCGGGCCAGGTCCACATTGGTGGCGGCGACGAGGCGGGCCCGGAACGGGATGCGTTGATGGCTGCCCAGCCGGACCAGTTCGCGCTCCTGCAGGACCCGAAGCAGCTTGACCTGCATGGCCAGCGGCATGTCGCCGATTTCATCCAGAAACACGGTGCCCTGGCCCGCTGCCTCCAGCTTGCCGGCCTGGCTGCGCGTGGCCCCGGTGAAGGCGGCGCGCTCGAAGCCGAAGAGCTCGCTTTCCACCAGTTCCATCGGGATGGCGGCGCAATTCATGGCAATGAACGGCTGGTCGGCACGCGGGCTGGCGGCATGAATGGCGCGGGCCACCAGCTCCTTGCCGGTGCCCGACTCGCCGGTGATCAGGACGTTGGATGGCGCCGGTGCCACCAGTTCGATCGTATTGAGGAGTTCCTGGATGGCGGGGCTGTTGCCGATGATGCCGTAGTTCTGCCGGGTCCGCAGCGCAGGCAGGGATTGGCCGTGCCTGCTGAGGGTCTGGCGTACGATGGCCAGCAGCTCGCCCTCGTCCACGGGCTTGGTGAGGTAGTGCTCGGCACCGGCTTTCATGGCCTCCACGGCGTGCTGGATCTCGCCGTAGGCGGTGGCGATGATGACTGGGACATGCGGCCAGCGTTGCTTGATCGCGCGCAGCAGGTCGGTCCCGCTCATGCCGGGCAGGCGCTGGTCGCTCAGCACCAGTGCCGGACGATGTTGCGCCAGCAGGTCCAAGGCCGTGTTTCCGTCCTCCGCTTCCAGGGTGTCGAAGCCCTCCGCCTGGAGCACGGCCGCCAGTACGCGACGAAGGTTGCGTTCATCTTCAACGATAAGAATCTGCTGTCTTGTCATGGATCGTCTCTGCGGCGGCGATGGATTTCAGGTGCAGTGCAAAGTGGGCACCCTTCGGGCTCGGGCGCAGCTCGACATAGCCATCGTGGACCATGGCGATCTTGGCCACCACCGCCAGCCCCAGGCCGCTGCCTTTGGCCTTGGTGGTGACATACGGCTTGAACACCTCCTGCGCCTTGCCGGCATCGATGCCCGGGCCGTTGTCGCGGACGCTGATGAGTACGCCGTCCGGCCCTTCCGGGCTGGCGCCGATCTCGATCCGGCCGCCGGTCGGCAGGGCGTCGATGGCGTTGAGGATCAGATTGCTGAGCGCCTGTTCCACCAGGTTGCCGTCCAGGGTCAGCTGCAAGCCGGCATGGCAGCGGACGGACAGCTGAATCTGCTTTTGCTCCAGGTCGTTCTGATGGCGCTGGACGCTGTGTTGGATAATGTCGCACACGTCGCTGCGCACCGGAAAGACCTTATAGGGCCGGCCGAAATCCAGAAAGCCCTCGGTCATGTTGTACAGACGCTGCACTTCCTCCTCGATGATCTGCACGAATTCCTGCTTGTCGCCGAAGTGGCCGAAGCGGGCCAGGTAGCGGGCCGCGCCGCGGAGCGAGGACAGGGCGTTGCGGATCTCGTGCGCCACCTGCGCGGACATTTCGCCGATGGTGGCCAGGCATTGGATGGTCTGCTGCTTGCGGTGCAGCTGCTCCAACTCGTCCAGATACTGATTCAGCCGCGTCTCCAGTTGATAAAACCCTTCCTGCAGCCGGGCGATCTCGTCCCCGCTGGGCGTCGGGGCCGGGCCTTCATCTTGGGGTGGAAGGCGCAGGCGCGCTTTCATCTTCTCCACTTCATTGGCCAGGCGCAGCACCGGGCGCGTGACGAAGCCGCTGACGATATAGGAGCCGACGATGCCCAGCAGCGCGGTCAGCAGGCCCAGCAGCATGAGTTTTTGCAGAGTGGCGTCCAGGCGCTGGGACACGACGTGCGTCAGGCGCTTGTCATCCATGTGCAGATAGGCAAGCCCGAGCAGATGGTTCTGCACCGCCACCGGTGCGTACAGTTCCTCGCGCAATGGGCAGCATGGTGGTGTGGACGCCAGCTGGGAGAGGTCGCCGTTTTGCTGATAGCGGCGCAACAGGGCCAACGCGCCTGCATGGGTCTGGCCCAGGTGCGCGAGTTCGGTGCTGGCCACGATGATGCCGCGGGTATCCACCACCTCCGCCGTGCGCACCGCCGGGTTGTCCCGCATCTGCTGCATCTGGTCGGTCAGCTCGCTCAGATCCTTGAGCAGTACAGGCGTGGCGGCCGCCGTCGCCAAGCCCTTGGTCAGGCGCAGGTTTTCCTCCCCCAGCTGATCCAGCATCTCGCGGTGCACGGAGGTGTAGAGCACCAGCGAGGTGGTCGTGAAGATCACCCCGATCAGCAAAAGCACGTAGATGGCGCTCTTGGTGCGCAGGTTGAGGTGGCGTATGGGCAGTGAAGGCATGATGTCTTTACGGGCGGCACCGGCGGCTGCCAGGGCCTGCCGCTGTGCAGCTGGAGGTCGTGGTCACGGCGTCCCGGCCATGGAGGCGGGGTTGCCATGTTTTGACCTATTATAACTTATGTTGCTCCGTCTGGGAGCGGCTTGGCTTGCAGATTTTCCCCGCTGATGCGCCGTTGCATGGCGCGGATGAGATCATAGTCACTGTCGCGGACCTGGGCAAAGCCGAGCGCGTCCGGCTTGATGCCCATGATGATTCGGCGCCCTTTGGTGTCGTGCAGTTGCAGGAGTGCTTGTCTGACCTGCTCCCGCACAGGAGCGGGCACCAACTGGTTGGCGGCGATCAGATCCGTGGGCATGGGCGGCGAGTAGAGCAGTGGGCGCAGCACGCCTTTTTTCAGGAAGGGGGCCGCCACATCCTCGCCGGTGGCGGTGACGTCATAAAGGCGTGCCGCCACGGCCATGAGCGCGGCCTGATCCGAACCGGTCTGGCGCACTTCCAGAAAATCGCTGAACTGCATGCCGCGTTTTTCCAGCATGGCGTGGGGCACCAGGTAGGAGGAGGCGCAGGCCACGTTGCCGAGGGCCAGGCTGCGTCCCTTCAGGTCGGCCACGCTGCGGATGGGGCTGTCGTGGTGCACCAGGATGACGCTGCGCATGCCGCCCTTGCTCAGCGTCATGCCCGCCAGGGGGTAGTAGGCAGTCTCGTGGGCCAGCTTGATGTAGGTGAGCGGACAGAAGTAGACCACTTGCGGCACTTCTTCGCGAGCCCGGGCATAGAACTCGTCCAGGTTCTGGCAAAGCGTGATCGTGACGCGCCGGCCCGTGGCCCGGCCCAGGTGGTCCGCCAGCGGCTTGAAGCGGGAGTACAGTTGGGTGGCCGTGTCGACGGGCGGGATCACGAGGCGCAGGGTGCCGGCCTCGGCAGCAGCGGCCACTCGCCCTGTGAGCAAAAACCAGACGAAGACAATCCCTAATGCCAAGTACAACAGGTGCGGGAGTGAGGTTTCGCAGTAGCCGGGGCGTGTTGGTCGGGTTGTCATTTTGCCTTGCTTGTCCGTTTCTTGCGGCTCTCTTGCGCCGCTTTGATCTCCGCCAGGCGCGCCTCGATGGCGGCCTGCAGGCGTGGATCGCCGGTGGCGGCTGTTTTGGCGATTTCCAGTTGCTGTACGGCGCTGGGCACGGCACCTCTGAGGAAATAGTATTCGGCCAGGGCCCGATGGGCGTCCGCGCGCTGGCCGCTCTTGTTCAGCGCCTCGGCCAGCAGTTGCTGATAGCGCGGAGTCTGGGGCGCGCCACTGCTCAGGCGCCTGGCCAAGGTCACGGCTTCCTCGCTACGTTTGGCTTCAAGCAAGGCCCGTGCCAGTCCCTCCTGGATCAGTGCCGAGTCGGGCTGATCGCGCAGCATTTGCCGATACAGGGTAACGGCTTCCGTGCTTTGGCCTGCCCCTGCCAGGGTTTCCGCCAGCGCCAGCCGGTAGGCACTGGTTTTGGGCGCCTGCTTGCTCAACGGGGTCAACTGGGCCAAAGCCTCCGCATACTGTCCCTTTCGAGCCAGGGCCAGGCCCAGGCCGTACTGTCCCAGCTCCCGCTGAAGACTGTCCTGGCTCTTGGCCCGGCTGCGGAAGTAGCTGATGGCATCGTCGACGGGCGTGGTCAGGGCGCGTGCCCGGGCCTGCATGCGCAGGAACTCGGGGCTCGGCCCGCTGGAGGAGTCCTGCCCGCTCAGTTGGGCAGCCCGGTTCTTGGTGTCGGCCAAGCGGTCGAGGGTCAGCGGGTGGGTGCTCAGAAACTCCATGGGGCTGCCGCCTTGGATTCGGCTCCAGTTTTGCAGGCGCTGGAAGAACTCGGGCATCCCGTTGGGGTTGTAGCCGGCCGCTGCCATGGCCTGAATGCCCAGGCGGTCGGCTTCCTGCTCGTACTCCCGGCTGAAGCGTAGCTGTTCCTGGACGCCGTAGGCGGCGGAGGCGGACATGGCCGCTTGGCCCGCCTGCCCGCCCCCCGCCGCGAGCAAAATGCCGGCCAGCATGGCGGCCAGCATGGGCCACTGCAGCCGCTCGCTCTGGGCCATGGCCCGCGAGATGTGGCGCTGGTTGATATGGACGAGTTCGTGCGCCAGCACGCTGGCCAGCTGACTGTCGTTCTGCGCCGCCAGCAACAGTCCGGTATGCACGCCGATATAGCCGCCAGGCACGGCAAAGGCATTGATGTTCCCATCCCGGATCAGGAAGAAGCGGTAATTCCTGAAGGGGGTGTCCATCTGTGCCAGCAGGCTGTAGCCCATGCGGCTCAGGTAGTCGTTGAGCTCGGGATCGTCCACAATGTCGAGCTTGGCGTTTGCTTCCTGCATGAACTCCATGCCAAGCTCTTTTTCCTCGCTCAGCGTGAGGGCGCCCGTTTCCTCGCCGAGGCTGGGCAACTGCAGATCGGCGGCTTGGCCATGGAGCGGCGGGCAGGCGAGAAGGGCGGTCAGGGCGAGGGCGAGGATGCGTTTCGACATAGAGATCCCGGTGTGGCGTGAGTGTCCGTGCCGCAGGCGGTCCGTCCAGTGGGCGCGATGCGGCTTGTGGGCATGCGTGCTTGGAATGACAGAGGTATCCAGATGAGTGACGACGGTTTGAAAGGATTAACCCATTTTGATGCGCAAGGGCAAGCCCGCATGGTCGACGTGGGCGAAAAGGCGGAAACGGAGCGGGTGGCCGTGGCGGAGGGTTGGGTGGAGATGGCGCCGGACACGCTGGCCCGCATCCGCGCCGGGCAGATGGGCAAGGGCGATGTGCTGGGCGTAGCGCGCATCGCCGCCATCCAGGCGGCCAAGCGTACCCATGAGCTGATCCCCCTGTGCCACCTGCTCGGGCTGACCGGAGTGGAAGTCGAGTTTGCCGATCGCAGTGAGCCGCCCGGCATTCGTTGCCGGGTAACCGCGCGCACGCGCGGACGCACCGGCGTCGAAATGGAGGCGCTGACCGCGGTCAGCGTGGGGCTCCTGACAATCTACGATATGTGCAAGGCCGTGGATCGGGGGATGCGGATGAAGGAGATCCGCCTCCTGGAAAAGGCGGGGGGCAAGAGCGGCGTGTGGCGGGCGGAGACGGGGGCCGAGAGCTGAGCGGCCCCCCGCAGCTTCGCTTTGACCGCCGGCGTCAGGGCTTGCCCAGGTTGGGCGCGGAGCTGGCGTGCTGCATGACGGTACGGCTTTTCCAGGTCTTTTCGTCCAGGATGGCCGCCGGCAGCATGAAGCGGTATTCCGGATCCACTTCCTCCTTGCGGACGATCTTGAGCACGTCGGCGTAGGGCAGCTTGCGCAGCAGGCCGTCCTTGTCGCGGGCCCGCACGATCATGCTGTCGCCGAACAGCTTGTAGATGTAGAAGTTGCCGGGCCGCAGCTTGCCGTTCTCATCCTTCCAGGTGACGGTGACGCGGGTGTGTTCCTTGAAGTCTTTCTGTTCCACGTGTTGCTCTCCTAGGCTAGTCCTCTGCAGGCATAAACATAAATCATGCCGAGCGCCTATTACAAATAAGCCCAGCTTATCACAAAATTAAAAAAACTAGATTGTCTTATGAGGGGGCAGCCGGCAAACTTATATTAAGTCTTATCCCTTTACCGAATGAGGTTGTACATGTCTGCTGGCGTTCAGTTCGAAGATCATAGCAAACAGGAGATCAAGTATTCTACCTGTTACATGTGTGCCTGCCGTTGCGGCATCAAGGTCACCGTCGAGGACAACAAGGTCCGCTTCATTCAGGGCAACCGCAATCACCCCATCAACCAGGGCGTGCTCTGCGCCAAGGGCTCCGCGGGCATCATGAAGCAGTACTCACCCGCCAAGCTGCGCAACCCGCTCATGCGCAAGCCCGGTGCCGAGCGCGGCAGCGGCGAGTTCGTGGAAGTGTCCTGGGACGAGGCGCTGGACGTGCTCACCAAGCGCCTGGCCAAGATCCGGGCAACCGACCCCAAGAAGCTCGCCTTCTTCACCGGCCGCGACCAGATGCAGGCCCTGACCGGCCTGTGGGCGCAGCAGTTCGGCACCATCAACTGGGCTGCCCACGGCGGCTTCTGCTCCGTCAACATGGCGACCGCCGGCCTCTACATGCTGGGCCATGCCTTCTGGGAGTTCGGCGATCCCGATTGGGACCGCACCAAGTACTTCATGCTCTGGGGCGTGGCCGAGGATCATTCCTCCAACCCGATGAAGATCGGCCTGGAGAAGGTCAAGCGTCACGGGGGCAAGTTCGTGTCCATCAACCCGGTGCGCACCGGCTATTCCGCCATTGCCGATGAGTGGGTGCCCATCCGCCCCGGGACCGACGGCATGCTGGCCCTGTCCATGATCCACGTGCTGCTGTCCCGCGAGCTCTTCGACTGGGACTTCCTGGTGCGCTACAGCAACGCCCCCTTCCTGGTGGTGAACACGCCGGGCAAGCCGGGCCATGGGCTCATGCTGCGCGACGAAAACGGCAAACCGTTGGCCTGGGACTTGGAAAAACAGGCCCTGGTGGATGGTATGCAGCCGGGCATCAGTCCCGCCCTCTTCGGCGAATACGTGGCGCCCGACGGCCGTCCGGTGAAGACCGTCATGACCCTGTTGGCGGAAAAATACCTGGATGAGCAGTATGCGCCGGCGAATGCCGCCAAGGTCTGCGGCCTGCCCGCCGAGACCATCGAGCGCCTGGCGCTGGAGATGGCGCACGTGGCCTTCAAGGAGACCATCGAGATCGACTGCGAGTGGACCGATTGGGCCGGGCGCAAGCACGACAAGTTCATCGGTCGTCCGGTGAGCATGCACGCCATGCGCGGCATTTCCGCCCACTCCAACGGCTTCCAGGCGGCCCGCGCCATTCATCTGTTGCAGGTGCTACTGGGCACCATCGACGTGCCGGGCGGCTTCCGCGCCAAGGCGCCGTACCCGAAGCACGTGCCGCCGCCCATCAAGCCGGCCAAGGAGGTGGCGCCCAACACGCCGTTGAAGTCGCCGCCCCTCGGCTTCCCCACCGGGCCCGAGGATCTGGTGATCGATGCCGACGGCAACCCGCTGCGCCTCGACAAGGCCTACTCCTGGGAGGCGCCGCTGGCCAATCACGGCCTCATGCACATGGTCATCACCAATGCGGTCAACGGTGATCCGTATCCCATCGATACCCTGATCTTCTTCATGGCCAACATGTCTTGGAATTCCACCATGAATACCAAGAACGTCATGGAGATGCTGCAGGCCAAGGGCGAGGATGGCGAGTACAAGATCCCCTTCCTGGTGGTGGTGGACGCCTTCCATTCGGAAATGGTCAACTTCGCCGATCTGGTGCTGCCGGATACCACTTATCTGGAGCGCTACGACACCATTTCCCTGCTGGATCGACCCATCTCCGAGCCGGATGGCCCCTGTGATTCCATCCGCCATCCCATCCTGCAGCCGGATCGCAACGTGCGGCCCTGGCAGGAGGTCATGGTGGATCTGGCCGGCCGCCTCCAGTTCCCGGCCTTCGTCAAGGAAGACGGCACGCCCAAGTTCTCCGGCTACAAGGATTTCATCGTCAACTACCAGAAGGCGCCCGGCATCGGCTTCCTGGCCGGCTGGCGCGGCAAGGACGGTGAGAGCCACCTCGTGGGCGAGCCGAATCCGAGGCAGTGGGAGAAGTACATCGAGAACGGCGGCTTCTTCCAATACCATTTGCCCAAGTCCATGCGCTTCTACAAGTTCGCCAACCGGGAGTATCTGGACTGGGCCAAGCAGGTGGGCTTCAACGCCAGCGCCGATCCCATCGTCTTCGAGCTGTACTCGGAGACGCTGCAGAAGTTCCGCCTGGCCGGGCAGGGCTTGTACGAGGGGCCCAAGCCCAGCGATCCGGCCGACCGCGAGCGGTTGGTCAAGTACTTCGATCCGCTGCCGGACTTCTACCAGCCTCTGGAGGAGGCGCGCGTCGACGAGGAGGAATATCCCTTCCACGCCATCAACCAGCGGCCGATGATGATGTATCACTCCTGGGATTCCCAGAACGCCTGGCTGCGCCAGATCATCGCCCAGAACTTCCTGTACATGAACCGCCGGCAGGCGGAGCGCATGGGCATCGAGGACAAGAGCTGGGTCTGGGTGGAGTCGCACAACGGCAAGATCCGGGTGCAGGTCAAGCTGATGGAAGGCGTGCAGGAGAATACCGTCTGGACCTGGAACGCCATCGGCAAGCAGGCCGGCGCCTGGGGCCTGAAGCCCGATGCGCCCGAGGCGACCCGCGGCTTCCTGATGAATCACCTCATCTCGGAGCTGCTGCCGCCCAAGCAGGGCGAGCGCCGCATCACCAACTCCGATCCGGTGACCGGCCAGGCGGCCTGGTACGACCTGCGCGTCAAGATCAGCAAGGCGGCGCCTGGCGAGGAGGGCGTCTGGCCGACCTTCGACACCATCAAGCCGGTGCCCGGCCTGCCCGAGCCGGTGGATGTGCTGCGCTATCACACTCACACCCCTGTCAACCTGAAGTCCTGAGCGGCAGAGGAACAAGGATTAAGCATTATGAGACTTGGATTGGTAATTGACTTGGATGTCTGCGTGGGCTGCCATGCCTGCGCCGTGGCGTGCAAGGAGTGGAATACCTCCGGCACCACCGCGCCCCTGACCGACTACGACCCCTACGGCGCGGAGCCCAGCGGCGTCTGGTTCAATCGCATTCGCCACTACGAAGTGGGCGAGTACCCCAACAACAAGACCATCAACTTTCCCATGTCGTGCATGCACTGCGAAAACGCCGAGTGCGTCACCGTGTGCCCGACCGGCGCCTCCTACAAGCGCGCCGAGGACGGCATCGTGCTGGTGGACCAGAGCAAGTGCATGGGCTGCAACTACTGCTCGTGGGCCTGTCCCTATGGCGCCCGCGAGCTGGATCGCATGTCCGGCACCATGAAAAAGTGCACCCTGTGCATCGACCGCATTTACGACATGAACATTCCGGAAGAGGAGCGGCAGCCGGCCTGCGTGCTGACCTGCCCGGCCCATGCCCGCATGTTCGGCGATCTGGACGATCCGGAAAGCACGGTGAGCCGCGCCGTGCGCAACCGCGGCGGCTATGCCCTGATGCCGGAGCTGAACTACAGGCCGACCAACCATTATCTGCCGCCGCGCAACCGCCCGGCCATTCCCGTGGATGGCCAGTCCGCGCCCAATCTGCAGCGGAAGATCAAGGAATGGGTCAATCAGGTCGTTCAGCGCTAACTAGGTGACTACAACATGCATGCATCTCTTTCGACCATTTTTCTGACCCTGCTCTCGGGCGGGGGCTTCGGCTTGATGAGCCTGATCGTCCTGGCCAACTGGTTGCGCTTGGGCGGCGGTCTGACGGTAGTGGAAACCCTGGTGGCCGGGATCATTGCCTTGGCCCTGGTCAGTGCCGGGCTGATCTCCTCCACCCTGCACCTGGCCAATCCCAAGAATGCCTGGCGCGCCTTCACGCGCTGGCGCACCTCGTGGCTGGCGCGCGAGGGTGTCTTTGCCGTAGCCTTCTATCCCTTTGCCCTGCTGTATCTGGCGGCGACCTGGATCTGGAATACCCCGGATAATCTGCTGGCCCACCTGGCCGGTGCGGGCGCGCTGTTCTTCTCCGTGATCACCGTGTTCTCGCAGGGTATGATCTACGCGGTGCTGCGCACCATCCGCCAGTGGAACACGCCGCTGGTGCCCACTAATTTCCTTTTTCTGGGCGCGGCGCTCGGCGCCACCACCCTGGCCGCCGTCCGGCTGACGACCGGCGGCGCTGCGGGGACGCTGGTCACCGTGGCGGTCATGCTGCTGTTCATGGCGGCCGTGATCAAGACCATCTATTACTTCTGGATCGCGCAGCCGGGCGGCCCGACCATCAACACGGCCACCGGTTTTACCCGGGCGACCGTGCGCATCCTGGATCCCGGGCATACCGCCGGTACCTTCCTGACCGAAGAGTTCGGCAACACGGTGCCGGCGCAGACGGCCATGCTGCTGAAGGTGACCGTTTACGTGCTGGGCTTCATCGTGCCGGCCTGGTTCCTGTACCTGGCCCTGAACGGCGGTCCGGTCTTCCTTGGCCCGGCGGCCGCGCTGAGCGCCTTTGTGGGCATCTTCGTCGAGCGTTGGCTGTTCTGGGCGGAAGCCCAGCACGTCGTCAACCTGTACCACGGGCGGCAGCAGTGCTGAGCGGCTCGCCTCGCTGCTGATACGGCTTGACCCGGTAGCCCCGGTACCGTACATTAGCAAATCAGATCGACTGTAACCGACTCCGAGCATTCGTCCCTAAGGCCTGCGGCTATGGGGCGAAAGCCGGGGTCAAGCTGGAAACGGCTTGGCCTTCCTCTGAAAAGGAGTTCATTGTGGCGCTATCCCCGATCTCGCTGTCCGGCGAGTCGCCCTCTCCCCATATTGCCGGCACCCCGTTCCTGCAGGACCGCTTTGGGCGCGACATCAACTATCTGCGCGTTTCGCTTACCGAGCATTGCAACTTCCGCTGCCAGTACTGCAGTCCTGCGGAAGGCACTCCTTACTTCCGGCGCGAGGACCATCTCCGTCCCGAGGAGCTCGACCTCCTGCTCACGGTGTTTGCGCGGCTGGGTGTGGCGCACGTGCGCTTCACCGGCGGCGAGCCGCTGATCTATCCATGGCTCATGGAGCGGGTGGCGCATGCGCGCGCCTTGGGGATCCCGCGCATCAGTCTCAGCAGCAATGGCTACCTGTTGGATCGTCTGGCGGCGCCGCTCGCCCAGGCGGGGGTCAACAAGCTGAACGTCAGCCTGGACAGCCTGGATCCCGTCCGTTTCTCCCGCATCACCCGCGGCGGCGACCTGGCGCGCGTCCTGCGGGGGCTGCAGGCGGCCAAGACGGCGGGCATTGCCCGCATCAAGCTGAACGTGGTCCTGCTGCGCCACGAAAACTTGAATGAGCTTGGCGATCTGCTCGCCTACGCGGCAGAGCAGGGCTTCGACATCCAGTTCATTGAAACCATGCCGCTGGGCGCGGCGGGCAGCGAGGCCTTGCGGGATGCCTACGTATCGGTGGCCGAGGCGAAAAGCCTGCTTGCCCGGCGCCATGTCCTGCAGCCGCAGGTGCGCGCGGCGGATGAGGGGCCATCGCGCCTGTTCGCGCTGCAGGGTGCTTCCATCCGGGTGGGCTTCATCAGCGCCATCAGCGAGAATTTCTGCAGCACCTGCAACCGGGTGCGCCTCACCGCCACCGGTCGGCTGGTTTACTGCCTGGGTCAGGAGGCCGGCATCGACCTGCTGCCCTTGCTGCGGGGCGGCATCGATGCGGACGGCCTGGCCGACCTCGTTCGCCGGAAAGTTTGGGAGGAAAAGCCGGAGCGCCACTTCTTCGTCGACGAACCGGCGCGCGCGGCACGCGTATTCATGATGCGCCTGGGCGGTTGAGTCGGCCTTGCGTGACACGGGGATCGGCTGCGGGGTATAATTGATTGATTTTCCGTAGATGTTTTGTTGTCTAATAATAGCAGAGGTTGACGCCCTTATGTACGGATTTAAAGAGGTGGACGCGGAGCAGCTCAAGGCGTGGCTGGATCAGGGCGAAGTTCAGTTGATCGACGTGCGCACCCCCGCCGAGGTGGCGCGCGGCATCATTCCGGGCGCCCGGGCCTTGCCGCTGGCCGTGTTACCCATGAGCTTGGATCAGGTTGACAAGAGTCGGCCCGTCGTATTCTACTGCCTGAGTGGCGCTCGTTCGGCCCAGGCGGCGGCCTTTGTGGCGAACCAGGGGCTGGGGGAGGCCGCAAGCCTGCGCGGCGGCATCAACGCATGGATGCGTCATGGCTTTCCAGTGGTGGCGCCACAGTGAGGCGGCTGGCAACAATAAGTCGCCTTTATTAGCAAATTAAAAAATTTAGATTGTCTTGGCACTGCGCCATGTTACAGTTTTGAAATCTGTCGTCAATTGGCCAACAAAGGAGATTAGGTATGGTACAAGAAGACAAGCTGTTGGATGCCCGTGGTTTGAACTGCCCGCTGCCCATCCTGCGCACCAAGAAGGCCCTCGGCGAGCTGAGCTCCGGCCAGGTGCTGAAGGTGGTTGCCACCGATCCCGGCGCCATCAAGGACTTCGAGGCGTTTTCCAAGCAGACCAAGAATCCGCTGCTGGAAAGCTCCGAAGCCGGCGGCGAGTATACCTTCTACATTCAGAAGGCCTAAGGCATTAAATAGGCGGGGCCGCGAGAGGCATCCCCCAATAAGGAGATAGTGATGGACGAGAAAAAGCTGGCGATCATTGCGACGAAGGGGACCCTGGATTGGGCCTACCCCCCCTTGATCCTTGCCTCCACTGCGGCCGCCTTGGGGTATGAGACGCAGATCTTCTTTACCTTCTACGGTCTGCAGGTGCTGCGCAAGGACTTGAGCCACCTCCGGGTGAGCCCGCTCGGCAACCCTGCCATGCCCATGCCCGTGCCTATGCCCAACCTCGTTCAGATCCTGCCTGGCATGGAGGCGATGGCCACCATGATGATGAAGAACAAAATGAAGGCCAAGGGCGTGGCCAGCTTGGAGGACCTGCGGGAGCTGTGCATCGAGGCAGACGTTCGCATGATCGCCTGCCAGATGACCGTCGACCTCTTCGAGTTCGACAAGAGCGATTTCATTGATGGTGTGGAATATGGCGGTGCCGCCATGTTCTTTGAATTTGCCGGCGAGTCGGACATCTGTTTGTACATCTGAGCTCGGCCGGGTGGTTGTGAAGCGTTTTGCCCAATCTAGAATTGGACGCTGAAGGAGATTGCGATGGCAACTTATGCCGAAATGAAAGAGATCTACGACGAAATCCGACAGGACTTTCGTTACGATCATGAGTTGAATGGCTGTTTGAACTGCGGTATCTGCACCGCCACCTGTCCCTCTGCGCAATTCTACGATTACAGCCCGCGGGAAATTGTGCAGCTCCTGTGGACCGAGAATGTGGAGCAGATCTACGATGCCATGCAGGAAAAGATCTGGGCCTGTGCCCAGTGCATGACCTGCGCGGCCCGCTGCCCCTTCAAGAACTCCCCGGGCGGTCTGGTCATGATCATGCGTGAAGTGGCGATCCGCCACGGCATGCAGTCGGCCAAGGACGTGCTGCGTCCCTTCGGGCGCGTGATGTTGAAGCTGATCACCACCGGCAACCAGCTGTCCCCCGACATGATCCAGCCCGACCACTTCCCCGACTGGGGCCCCAACATCCAGAAGGTGGAAGGCGACCTGAAGACCCTCCGCAAAGCCATTCCCGTCCGCACCCTGCAGACCACCGATACGGCCTGGGAGGTATCGCTGAAGACCTCCGTGGAAATGTACACGATCTGGGAAATGACGGGCGTGCTGAAGTCCCTTGAGGCCATGGACGAAAACCTCTACGACGTGATCGAGGACTTCATCGACGAGAAGCGGGAAGACTACGAGGACTGGCTGGAGAGCCAGGACGAGGACTAAGGCAGCGGCGATGCGGTCACTGCTGTGACCCGCCCCGGTAAACTCAAGGAGTGATGCCATGAGCATGAATGACGAAATGAACAAGGGTACGGAAGCACAGGGCGTGGCGGGCCACGGCGCCTTCTTCCAGGCGACCAATCTCAGCGCCCAGGAAGCCGAAGCAGCGACCGCTTGGGTGCGCAAGCACGTGGATCGGCGCACCATCGACCTCGGCGAGCGCATGGATGACGTTCGTGAGCACATGTGGGAGCTGGAGAAGGAGGGCGAGATCATCGTCCACCGCATCCGCGACGAGCATGAGCCGCAGGTGGTGAATACCCTCTTCGGTTGGGAAAAGCGCATTCCCACCAATCGCCTCTGGCATCACAAGTCCTGTGGCCAGTGCGGCAACATCCCGGGCTACCCGACGAGCCTCATCTGGTTCATGAACAACATGGGCCTGGAGTACCTGGACGAGACCGACCAGACCTCCTGCACGGCCTGGAACTATCACGGCTCCGGCATCGGCAACGTCGAGTCGCTGGCCGCCGTGTTCCTGCGCAATTTCCACCAGGCCTACGTCTCCGGCAAGCAGCACGGCCATGACCTGGGCTACTACTATCCCCTGGTGCATTGCGGCACCTCCTTCGGCAATTACAAGGAAATCCGCAAGTATCTGGTCGAGTCCGCCGAGCTGCGCGAGAAGGTCACGAAGATCCTCGGCAAGCTGGGCCGCTTGGTGGACGGCAAGATCGTCATCCCCGAGGAGGTCGTGCACTACTCCGAGTGGCTGCACGTCATGCGCAACCGCATCGCCTCCGACCTGCAGAAGATCGATGTGTCCAACATCCGCGTGACCATGCATGCCGCTTGTCACTATTACAAAATGGTGCACGAGGATGCCATCTACGATCCGGATGTGCTGGGCGGCAACCGCACCGCGGTGGGCAGCTCCGTGGCCCAGGCCCTGGGCGCGCAGCTGATCGACTATTCCACCTGGTATGACTGCTGCGGCTTCGGCTTCCGGCACATCATCTCCGAGCGCGAATTCACCCGTTCCTTCACCATCGACCGCAAGATCAAGGTGGCGCAGGAAGAGGCCAAGGCCGACGTCATGGTGGGCCTTGACACCGGCTGCATCACCACCATGGACAAGAACCAGTGGATCGGCCGTGCCCACGAGAAGAACTACTCCATGCCGATCATGGCCGATGTGCAGTTCGCGGCGCTGGCCTGCGGCGCCGATCCCTTCAAGATCGTGCAGCTGCAGTGGCATGCCTCGCCCTGCGAGGAGCTGGTCGAGAAGATGGGCATCTCCTGGTCCGAGGCCAAGAAGCAATTCGAGCAGTATCTGAAGCAGGTCGAGGCCGGCAACATCGAGTACCTCTACGATCCCGAACTGGCCGTCAAGCACCTGGAAGCACGGGGCTGAACGGGACTGGCGACGAATCTTAAGACACTGAACTAGCGCTTGGAGGCTGAAGTTAAAATGCAAGACACAGTATTGGTTGTAGGCGCCGGTCCGGCCGGCTTGGCGGCGGCCGCCACCGTGGCGGAAGCCGGCAAGAAAGCGATCCTGGTCGAAAAGGAAGACGTGCTCGGCGGTGCCCCGGTCATCTCGGGCTATGCGAAGCTGGTTCCCTCCGGCGAATGGGCCAAGGACGCCATGGGCCGCATGGTGGCGCGCGTGGAGAACAACCCCAACGTGACCATCTACAAGTCCACCAAGGTCACCAAGGTGGACGGCGAGGCGGGCAACTTCACCTGCCAGTTGAGCAATGGGCAGAGCGTCAGTGCCGGCTCCATCGTGCTGGCCACCGGCTTCACCCACTTCGATTCCATCAACAAGCCCGAGTGGGGCTTCGGCACCTACGAGGACGTGCTCACCACGACCCAGATGGAGCAGATGGTGGCCAGCGGCCAAATCCGCTGCCCTTCCGATGGCCGCGTGCCGGAGCGGGTCTGCATCCTGCTCTGCGTCGGCTCGCGTGACCGCCAGATCGGCCGCGAGTGGTGCAGCAAGATCTGCTGTACCGTTTCCACCAACCTGGCCATGGAGATCAAGGAGCTCAGCCCGCAGACCGATGTGTTCATCTACTACATGGACATCCGTACCTTCGGCCTGTACGAGGACAAGTTCTACTGGAAGTCCCAGGAAGAGTTCAAGACCAAGTTCGTGAAGGCCCGTATCGCCGAGGTGACCAAGTCTCCCGACGGCCGCCTGCTGGTCAAGGGCGAAGATACCTTGGTCAAGCGCCCCATCGTGATTCCCATGGACATCGTGGTGCACGCCATCGGCATGGATCCGAACGAGGAGAACCCCGAGATCGCCAAGGTCTTTGGCATCGGCCTCGAGAAGCACGGCTTCATTGACCGCGCCGAGCAGTACACCAACAGCCAGGGCACGACCCGACGCGGCATCTACGTCGCCGGTGCGGCCACGGGTCCCGAGGACATCGACACCTCGATCGCCCAGGGCCAGTCCGCGGCTTCCCGTGCCATCGCCGACCTCTATGCTTCGACCAAGCAAGCCGCAGGCTAAAGGCGGCGGCGGGGGTGAGACGATCACCCCCGCCCAGCTGGCCCTGCCCCTGGATGCCGGCATCTTTCAGCGAGGCTTCAATGCGCTGGCGCAGATGCTGGAGGCGCAGGGCGGCATCGATGCCTACCTGGAACAGTTGCGGGCCAAAGTCGCCTTGTTCCAGTCCTTGTTGAGCCGGGAGCAGGTGCGGAGCCTGGATGCTTCCGCCCTGCATCAGTTGGTCGAGCAGATGTTCACCGTGCGGCGCAAGCTGTGGCCTGTCCTGCACGAGTTGGGGGCCGAGGCGGTCGCCGAGCAGGTTGCCGATCTGCTCTACGGCAACGGTCCGGTGGCGGAGCGGATGCGCCGCTTCGAGGCCGCTATCCCGGCCGAAGGCAAGCCCAAGCGGAGCCTGCGCGACTTCGCCGCCGAACTGCTGCATTTCAACGACCCCGAGCGTTATCCGCTGATGACGCGGTGGGTGTGGGACCAAGGCACGGTTTCCGGTGCCCTGCGCGAGTTCGTGAGCGGCAACGATCACATGCAGGAAGTCCCCTTCGGGGAGGCTCCAGAGGTGTTCGAAGGCGCACGGGCGTGGTTGCGGGAGCGGTTGGCGGAACAGGGGGTGTATCGTGACCTTCCGCTGCTGATCGATCTCATCCTGGCTCACCAGTACAGCGAGTACCTGCGGGCCATGGCGGAAGGGTTCCTGCGCTCCGATTTCGGCGGGCAGAGCGATCCGGCCGAGCATATCAGCAAATTGTTAGGGATTGACTCGCATCGCCGGCAAGGTGCCTCGCGAGTGAAGAAAGAAACCTTGCATTAACCGGGCAGGAGTTAATATGGCCATTCATGAGAAGTCCCTTATTGATCAAGATCGCATTCTGACCCACGACAAGCTCGTGGTGGACGGAGTCGATGTTTCCGGGCACTGGAATACCATGATCACCCCGCGCACGCTGACCGACTACGATGCGCAGTTCGAGCAGGTGATTCAGAGCTATCCGGGCGGCGAGAACGTGCATCGCTGCTGGCAGTGCGGTTCCTGTACCAACTCCTGCACCATGTATGCTCAGAACATCGACTTCAATCCCCGCTACTGGATCTATCTCATCCGCCTGGGCCTGAAAGACGAGTTGCTGAAGGACAAGGACATCATCTGGCAATGCGTGTCCTGCAACAAGTGCACCAACATCTGCCCCAAGGACGTGCGTCCGGAAGGCGTGATGAAGGCGACGGCTCACTGGCTGGAGGAAAACGGCCACACCGAGAAGACCCGCTCCAGCATCTTCGATGAGGAGTTTACCGAACAGTGCCTCGATCATGGTCGCATCGAGGATACCCACGTGCTGGTGAACTTCCTGAAAAAGACCAAGCAGCCGCTGGTGCAGGACTGGCTGGTCGAGTTGACCAAGCGCATGAACAAGCATTTGCCCGTCGGCCATCTCATGCGCATGGGCATGAACATGGTCTTCACCCCGAAGACCAAGTCCTGGGGCCGCACTGGCGAAGTGCTGCGTGAATACGTGAAAGAGCAGAAGGAGGCCATGCATCATGGCTAAGGTTGCATACTATCCGGGTTGCGCGCTGGAAGGTTCCGGCGGCCCCTACGACAAGTCCACCCGTGTGCTCGTCAAGGAGCTCGGCCTGCAGATGGAAAACCTGCAGGACTACAACTGCTGCGGCGCCATGGAGGCGAAGAACATCCACCCCATGCTGCAGACCTACATGTCTGCCCGCAATCTGGCCATCGCCAGCAAGCTGCAGGGCTGCGACACGGTGATGGCGCCCTGCAACGGCTGCTATCACAACCTGAAGAAGGCCGAGTACGAGCTGGCGACTTCCGAGAAGGCGCTCGATACCGTGCAGGATCTCGCTCGCAAGGCGGACGATCCGGTCTTCGAGGGTGACGTGCGCACGGTGCACCTCCTGGAGTGGCTGATGGAAGAGGTGGGCCCCGAGGGCATCAAGGGCCACATCAAGAAGAGCCTGAACGGGTTGAAGGTGGCCAACTACTATGGCTGCATGTACACCCGGCCGCGCCAGATCTTCCCGGAAAAGGATCAGGGCCCCGGCTCCGAATCCTCCTACAAGCCCCACTTCATGGATGACCTGCTGGAAGCGGCCGGTGCCGTCAACGTGGATTTCCCGTTGAAGACCGCCTGCTGCGGCGGCGCCCATACCCTGTCCGATGCGGACACTTCCACGCAGCTGGTGCTGAATCTGCTGCAGGCGGCCGAGGACGCGGGCGCCGAAGTGATCGCCACCGAGTGCCCGACCTGCCATTCCGGCCTGGAGATGCATCAGGTGCGTGCTGAAACCGAGTTCGGCATCAAGACCAACGTCAAGATCATCTACTTTACCCAGTTGCTAGGCATGGCCATGGGTTTGTCCCCGCGCAAGGTCGGCGCGACCGACAACGTGAGCGACTCTCTGGATCTCCTGAAGTCCAAGGGTCTGGCCTAACAACGATCTGCACCGGGGCGCGCATGATGCGCCCCTTTTTTTGCCTGCGTTTCAGAGGCTCAGTCTTGATAGATGGAACCCTATGGAATTTCACGGCTGCGAGTTCAGACCCGAACTCTACTATGACGACGAATACCAGGTCTGGGCCCGTCGCGAGGATGACGGCACCCTGACGGTGGGCATGACGGACATTTCCCAGAGCATCGCCGGGAAGATCCTGCACGTCCGGGTACGCCGACCCGGCACCCGCCGCCCGCCCGGCAAGCCTGTTGCCACCATTGAAAGCGGCAAGTGGGCAGGGCCGGTGCCCAATTTCTTCGACTGCGTGATTGCCGAGGCCAACGAGGAAGTCCTCGAGGACCCCAATCTTCTCAACATCGAGCCCTATGAGGCCTGGATCGCCCGGGTGGAGCCGGTGGGCGGCCCCGAGGCGGCGCTCAGCGTCATGCTCACCGGTGAGCAGGCGTGGGAGGGCTACAAAGCCCGTTGCGAGCGCGACAACATCACCTGCGAACGGGGTATCCGGTAAGTCATGGAAAAACATTTCGTCGATCACGAAGAGCAGAGCGTGGTCATCGTCATGACCAGCGGCCCCAGCACGCCGCAGCGTTGCGCCACGCCCTTTTACCTGGGCGCCTTATTGTCTTCCATGGATGCTGACGTTAAGATCTTTTTCACCATGGAAGGCGTGCGCCTGATGGAGCCGGGGGTCGCGGAAAACATGGCCGCCATGGAGGGGGGGAAGCGGATCATCGAATTCATCCGGGATGCCAAGACCGCCGGGGTGAAATTCTATGTTTGTCGTCCCGCCATGCCTGGCTATAAGATGGAGGAGGGCAATCTGATTCCGGAGGTCACCGCGACAGCCAGCGCGGGCGATCTCGCCGACCTGATTCTCACTTCAGACCGGCTGCTGTTTTTCTGAAAACCAAGTTTTGTCCGTGAGTTTGTCTGATCCGTAGAAGAAGGGTGCTCACCCACCCGGCGGATCGGCTTTTCTTTTACCCTTAAGGAGGAGAATATGGGAACTGTTCGTGGTTGTAACATTCCGGAAGACCTTTACTACAACGTCGAAAACAACGTATGGGTGCGCAAGGAAGACGACGGGACAGTCACCGTCGGCATGACCTCCTACGCCTGCTCCCTGGCCGGTGAAATCGTTTCCTACACCCCCAAGAAGGTGGGCAAGGAAGTGGCCAAGGACAAGTCCGCGGCAACCGTGGAATCCGGCAAGTGGGTGGGCCCCCTGAAGAGCCCCGTGACCGGCGAGATCACCGCCACCAACGCCGATGTGGCGGCCAATCCCGGCCTGATCAACAAGGATCCCTACGGCAACGGCTGGGTGGTCAAGCTCAAGCCCTCCGACTGGGCCGGCGAGTCCGGCGAGTTGAAGACCGGTGCTGACGCCCTGAGCGCTTTCGAGGCCAAGATGGCCGCGGACGGCTTCGGCGGCTGCTAGTCTGTCTGGGGGCAGGGGCTGGCGCCCTTGCCCCTTCCTTACCGAATTTACGCGGGGTTGATATGAGTTCATGGCTGGATGCGGTGGCACAAGTCGAGGCGCTTGAGGATTTGGTCCTGGATGCGGAGCTTGTCGCCGACATGCAATCCCGGTGGGCCCATCTGCAGGGCAGCAAAACCGGCCAGGTCAATTTCTATACACCCTCTTTCAAGCATCACGAAACATCCGAAGTCGCCGCCTGCGGGAAGAACGCGTTTCCCGCCATTTCCATCACCGGCGGTGACTGCAAGCTGCAATGTGATCATTGCAAAGCGAAAATTCTCGAGCCCATGATCCCGGCGCGCACGCCTGAGGATCTGGCCCGGCTGGCGGACGAGCTGGTGGCCGACGGGGCGCGGGGCATGCTCCTGAGCGGCGGCTCCGATCACCGCAACGTAGTACATTACGAGCCTTACTTCCCCACCGTCCGCCGCATCAAGGATCAATATCCCCATCTGCAGATCGCCATGCACACGGGCCTGGCTACGCCGGAGTTCGCCCGCGGCATGGAGGACGCCGGGGTGGACGTGGCGATGATGGATGTCATCGGCTCGCAGGACACCATCACCCAGGTCTATCACCTGAAGCGCAGCGTGGACGACTTCGAGGCCTCCCTGGAGGCGCTGGTGTCCACCAAGATGAAGGTGGTGCCCCATATCGTGCTCGGCCTGCACTACGGCAAGCTGCTGGGCGAGTGGAATGCGCTGGAGATCGTGCGGCGCCACGTGCCCGACGCCCTGGTGCTGGTGGTGATCATGCCCCACTATGCGCCGTCGAGCCGGCCTTTCGCCACTCCGGAGACGCGTGAGATCGGCAAGTTCTTCATCGACGCCCGCGAGGCGCTGCCCGACACGCCGGTGCTGCTGGGTTGTGCCCGGCCCTCGGGCATGCATCGCATGGTGACGGACACCTATGCGGTCATGGCCGGCCTGAACGGTGTCGCCTTCCCCTCGGACGGCATGTTGGCGCTGGCCAAGCACTTGGACCGCGACGTGCGGGTCACGCCGTCCTGCTGCTCCATGGTGGTCGGCGAAGAAGTGTTGGCGCTGACCTCCGGCGAATCGGGCAGCGTGGTGCTGGATTACGTGCCGAGCGCACCCAAGCGGCGCATGAGCATCCGGGACATTCCCGTGGTGGTCGCCAATTAGGGCGGAGCCGCCCAGGATCGTGAGGGTCTGAGATGTCGACAAGGTGGCGGATCATCGACACGGGACTGCGCTCGGCGGCTGAGAACATGGCCCTGAACCGCGCCCTGCTGGAAGCGCACCAGCAGGGACGCATCCCCAACACGCTGCGCTTTCTGCAGTTCCGGCCGGCCGCGCTGGTCGGCTATCACCAGTCGGTCGTCCAGGAACTGCAGGAGGACTACTGCCGGGCCCAGGGCGTGGAGATCCAGCGGCGCATTACCGGCGGCGGCGCCATTTATTTCGATCCCGGCCAACTGGGCTGGGAACTCTATTTCAACAGGCGCGACCTGGGCCGGGCCGAGATGGCCGGCATCTCGGCTGCCATCTGCGAGGCGGCCGCCGCCGGCTTGAGCAAGCTGGGCATCGCGGCGCAGTTCCGCCCGCGCAACGACATCGAGGTGGAAGGCCGGAAGATTTCCGGCACCGGCGGCGTCTTCGATGGCGATTCGGTGCTGTTTCAGGGTACGGTGCTGGTGGACTTCGATATCGAGGCCATGCTGCGGGTGCTGCGCATCCCGGCGGAGAAGCTGTCGGCCCATGCCATCGCCTCGGCCCGCGAGCGGGTGACCTGTCTGCGTACCCTCTTGGGCACGGCGCCGGATCTGGCCGCGGTCAAGGGTGCACTGCGGCAGGGCTTCGGCGAAGGGCTCGGCCTGCACTTCGAGCAGGCCGGCCTGAGCGAGGCCGAGGAAGCCTTGTTCGCCCAGGCGCTTCGCGAGATCGACGATCCCGAATGGATTTATCTGGTGGACCGTCCGCGCCAGGAGCTGCCCACCCTGTCCGTTGCCTACAAGGCCCCGGGCGGACTCATCCGGGTAGAGGCGTTGGTGGATGATTACAAGGGCCGGCTGGCCCAGATCCTTTTCACCGGCGACTTCTTCGTCAACCCCAAGCGGCTGATTGCCGATCTGGAAGCGCATCTGCGCAACGTGCGCCTGGATGAGGTGCCTGGGCGCATCAGGGAGTTCTTCGCCAGTCGCGAGGCGGACATGATGCTGCTGACTCCAGAGGATTTCATCCACGCTTTTGCGCTGCTGCTGGAGCATCGCGAGCAGGCGGCGCGGCAGGTGGGGCAATGACCGCGACCGCCGTGGACGTCCTGGTGGTGGGCTGCGGCCCGGCCGGGGCCAGCGCCGCCTACCGCGCCGCCGAGGGCGGGGCGCGGGTGCTGGTCATCGACAAGCGCGCCGAGATCGGCGAGCCGGTGCAGTGCGCCGAATTCGTGCCGACTCCCATGCTGCCCTACACCCGGGGCGAAGGCGTGCTGGCCCAGCAGGTCGAGGGCATGCTCACCTTTCTGCCGTCGAGCGCCAGCCACCGCAGTGCCTTCCCCGGCCTCATGATCGACCGCGGCGCCTTCGACCGGGCGCTGGCGGCCAAGGCCGTTGCCGCCGGCGCCACGCTGTGGACCGCGGCCCGCCTGCTGCGCTGGGATGGCGATACGGCCGTGCTGCGCTATCAGGACAACGAGCATCTGATCCGGCCGCGCGTGCTCATCGGCGCCGATGGCCCGCACAGCCTGGTCGGACGTGCCGTCGGGGTGCCGGACCTGGAGGTGGTCTATACCCGCCAGTACACGGTCCCGTTGCGCCGGCCCTATGCCGACACGGACATTTTTCTATCCGACGCCTTTCCGGGCGGCTACGGCTGGCTCTTTCCCAAGGGCGAGGTGGCCAACCTGGGCATCGGCGCGGATCGCCGCTTCGAGGACAATCTCAAGGCGCCCTTGGAGAACCTGCACCGACAGATGGTGGAGCGCGGACTGGTGGGCGAGGAGATCCTGGGGCGCACCGGCGGGGCGATTCCGGTCAGTGGCCTGCGGCGCATGGTGCACGGCACCACGCTGCTGGTGGGCGACGCGGCGGGCCTGACCCATCCGATCACCGGTGCCGGCATTCCCGCAGCCGTCATCAGCGGCGAGCGGGCGGGGCGGGCGGCGGCGGCTTACCTCAAGTTCGGCGACGAAGCAGAGTTCGCCGACTTCGAGGAGGACATGCAGGACCAGTTCGAGACCACGCTGGCGCGCGCGGTGGCGCGGCGCAAGGCTTTGGAGCAGGTCTGGCGGCGGCCCGCGGCGCACGACGACAGGGTCATGCGGACCGGTTGGATCGCTTTTGAGGAATACTTCGCCGCGTAACGGCAGCTTGGTCGGGGCGGGCCGCTTTTCTGAGGCATCCCTGCGGAATTGGGAAGAGGGCGGGGTTTCGCGAGCAAGCTCGCTCCTACAAACCAGGGGCAACGGGATTGACCCGTCGGCGCCCATTACACAACAGCTTAGAGTCATGGAGACCGAGGAGGCAATTTATGAGCGCTGCACCTGAACATCTCAACACTCCCCAGCCGGTGACCTTCTACCGGCCGAACTACAACATCAAGACCCCGGAGATGCGCTCGCCGGAGTACATCCAGATGAGCACCGCGGCGGCCATCACCCTGGGCCTGATTCCCGGCGTCATGCACCGTACCGCCTGCACCCATTGCCTCAACCTGCTCATGACCTATCCCGAGGGTTGCCGCGCCAACTGCACCTACTGCGGCCTGGCCCGCCACCGCGAGGAAGCGCGCGACTACGCCGACCGCAACTTCATCCGCGTCGACTGGCCGACCGTGCGGGTGGACGAAATGCTGGAAAAGATCGCCGCCGCCCACGACAAGGGCCAGTTCGAGCGCATGTGCATCAGCATGATCACCCACCCCAACTCCGACCATGACACCCGCGTCATCCTGAAGCGCTGGATGGAAGTGGCCCCGCATATCCCGGTCTCCATCCTATCCAACCCCACCACCATGCAGAAGGAAGATCTGATCGAGCTCAAGAACCTGGGCGCCGACATCTTCACGGTGGCCCTGGACGCGGTCACGCCGGAGATCTTCGAGCGCACCCGCGGCAAGACCGTGCAGAGCCCGCACCGTTGGGAGAAGTACTGGCAGGCCATCGAATGGGCCGCCGAGGTCTTCGGCCCCGAGAAGTTCGGCGCCCATCTCATTTGCGGCATGGGCGAGACCGAGCAGGAGATGCTGGAGGTCTGCCAGAAGATCAAGGACATGGGCGGCCACAACCACATGTTCGCCTTCTTCCCGGAGAAGGGCTCCATGATGGACGACTGGGACGCCGTGCCCCAGGACCAGTGGCGCCGCGTGCAGCTGGGCCGCTTCCTGATCGACTACGCCGGCGGCAACGTCAAGGACATGAGCTTCGACGAGTACGGCCGCGTGGTGGACTTCGGTTATCCGCAGGCCGAGCTGGAGGACATCATCAACTCTGGCAAGCCCTTCCAGACTTCCGGCTGCCCCGGCAAGGACGACGAGGAGGTGTCCGCCTGCAACCGGCCCTACGGCGACTCCTCGCCCTCGGACATCCGCTCCTTCCCCTTCGCCCTGAACAAGGGCGACGTGGAAATCGTGCGCCGGCAGATGCGCCTGCAGGAGCTGCGCTGCGACTAAAGGGTGGAGTTGCTGGGCTTTCAAAAGGCGGCCTTTGGGCCGCCTTTTTCATGTCCGACGTTTAGAAAAATCTTATATTTTCATGTGCCTTAATATCTGATTTTTATCGTCGAATACAAAAGTTTATTTCTACGCTTTGTTGCGCATGCGCCAAAACGTGCTAAAACTCATAAAAGGCAGATGGGCTGCCGCTACAAAATAATGGGGAGAAACGAATGCACAGAAAAATGATACGTAAACGCAACATTCTTGCAGCATCAATTGCGCTGGCCTATGCAGCGCCCGCGCTGGCCACCAACGGCCACGTCCTGCACGGGGTGGGTTCCATCAACCAGTCCATGGGCGGCGCGGGCATCGCCACCTCCATCGACGCCATCGGCTCCAACCACAACAACGTCTCGTCCACTTCCTTCATGGACCAGAGCTCGGTGGAGTTCGGCTTCGAACTCTTCATCCCCGACCGCAGTTATTCCGCTACTGCGCCTACCGCATTTCCCGGTGTTTCTGCATCAGGGACGGTGGACAGCGAAACGCGCGAGTCACCGATTCCGTCCATGGGCATCGTCTATAAAACCAACAGCCCTTGGACCCTCGGCTTCACCGCGCTCGGCATCGGCGGCTTCGGCGTCGATTACCCCGGCGTGAATCCAGCTACCTGTCCCAGCTGTAATCCGCTGGCTGTGCCTCAATCCGCCGGTGGCTTCGGCTCCATCTATGCCAACTACCAGTTGCTGCAGATGACCCCCTCGGCGTCCTACCAGATCACGCCGAACTGGTCGGTGGGCGCCGGCGTGAACATCGATTGGTCGTCCTTGGCGGTCAATCCGTTCCCGGCCACCCCCCCGAACGCCAGCGGCTACCCGGATGCCCTGCACACCGCCACCGCCTGGGGCTGGGGCTTTACCCTGGGCACCACCTACAAGCCGATGCCGAACCTGGCGCTGGGCTTGTCCTTCAAGAGCCCGCAGTGGTTCCAGGACTTCAAGTGGAACTCTCAGTATCCGGACGGCTCGCCGGCCACGCCCAGCTTCAAGCTGGACTATCCGATGATGATTGGCGCGGGCTTCAGCTACAAACCGATTCCGGAGTGGATGCTGGCGGCCGATCTCGAGTGGATCAACTACAGCGACACCGACGGCTTCCAGGAAAGCGGCTTCGACAGCAGCGGCAGGGTTCGGGGCTTCGGCTGGGAGGACATTTGGACCCTGGGCCTGGGTACCCAGTACATGGTGACCCCGCGCTTGGCCTTGCGGGCCGGCTACAACTACGGCCAGAATCCGATCAAGGGGGATCAGCAGTTCTTCAACGTCTTCGCCCCCGCCATCGTGCAGCACCACGTCAGCCTGGGTGCGGGTTACCAGTTGACCAAGAACCTGGCGTTGAATGCCGCCTTCTATCACGTCTTCGAGAACGAGGAGTCGGGGCCGATCATCAGCAGCGGGGCGCCGGGGTTCCCGCCCATGAACACGGCTGTTCCCGGCTCGAATGTGACCAACAAGCTGAGCGAGGACTCCGTCTCCATGCAGATGCAGTTTAAATTCTAAATCATCTAGCCTCGCATTGATATTGCAATCCGGGTCCCCAAGGCCCGGATTTTTTATTGACGTAGAGCCTATGAGACTAAGATTCTGACGGTGTTGCGCTAGGCAGCGTTGTGGCTGTTTTAAACGAAATAATCAAGTCCTAATATTTTTAAATTATTCTATTCTGAGTCTTAATCCATCGATAAACAATTTTAGATTTGCCGCAAAGCCATAATGTGTATGCTAGTACACAGACTGAGCGCGAGTGCTGGCGATGCGCTGGATGGATGGGCTGATCGGCACCCTCGCTACGTTTTTTCCGCTTTGAAGAACAAAGCAAGGCAGACCTCCTGCTTTTTGCAGCTCTTCCCCGAAGTAGCGGGTAACCAGTGAATGAAGCCTGCCCCTGAGCAGGCAGATCCCCTGCGGCCTCAAAAAAGGAATGTAAATGCGTAAATCCAACCTGCTCGCGGCTTCCGTGGCGCTGCTCTACGCGGCACCCGCGCTGGCCACCAACGGTCACGTCCTGCACGGCATCGGCTCCATCAACCAGTCCATGGGCGGTGCCAGCATCGCGACTTCCCTGGATGCCATCGGTTCCAACCACAACAATGCCTCGTCCATCTCCTTCATGGACCAGAGCTCCATGGAGTTCGGCTTCGAACTCTTCATCCCCGACCGCAGCATGTCGGCCGATACCACCGTATTCGGCCCCTTGGGGAGCAGCGGGACTGTGGAGAGCGAGACCCGAGCGGCACCGATTCCGTCCATGGGCATCGTCTACAAGACGCAGGGGCCGTGGACCCTCGGTTTCACCGCGTTGGGGATCGGCGGCTTCAGCGTGGATTATCCTGCCAACCCCTTTGTCGCGGGTGCCGGCAACTCCAACCCCTTGGCCGCGCCTCAATCCGCCGGTGGCTTCGGCTCCATCTATGCCAACTATCAGTTGATGCAGATGACCCCCTCGGCGTCCTACCAGATCACGCCGAACTGGTCGGTGGGCGCCGGCGTGAACATCGATTGGTCGTCCTTGGCGGTCAATCCGTTCCCGGCCACCCCCCCGAACGCCAGCGGCTACCCGGATGCCCTGCACACCGCCACCGCCTGGGGCTGGGGCTTCACCCTGGGCACCACCTACAAGCCGATGCCGAACCTGGCGCTGGGCTTGTCCTTCAAGAGCCCGCAGTGGTTCCAGGACTTCAAGTGGAACTCTCAGTATCCGGACGGCTCGCCGGCCACGCCCAGCTTCAAGCTGGACTATCCGATGATGATTGGCGCGGGCTTCAGCTACAAACCGATTCCGGAGTGGATGCTGGCGGCCGATCTCGAGTGGATCAACTACAGCGACACCGACGGCTTCCAGGAAAGCGGCTTCGACAGCAGCGGCAGGGTTCGGGGCTTCGGCTGGGAGGACATTTGGACCCTGGGCCTGGGTACCCAGTACATGGTGACCCCGCGCTTGGCCTTGCGGGCCGGCTACAACTACGGCCAGAATCCGATCAAGGGGGATCAGCAGTTCTTCAACGTCTTCGCCCCCGCCATCGTGCAGCATCATGCCAGCGTCGGTGCCGGCTATCAGCTGACCAAGAATTTGGTGCTGAATGCCGCCTATTACCATGCGTTCGAAAATGAGGAGTCGGGTCGGGTCGTCAATCCCGCCGCAGGGCCGCTGGCGGGCACCAGCGTGACCAACAGGCTGAGCGAGGACTCCGTCTCCATGCAGATGCAGTTCAAGTTTTAAAGGCCGGAGACACAGCGAAATCCGGATTCGCAAGGATCCGGATTTTTGTTGCGCTCGCAGCGCAGCATGGAAGTGGTCGGATATGGCTGTTGCCGTGCAGGCGACACATAATGCTTCCCCGCGGCACCCGTTTCGGGACTTGTCTTGCATGCCTCTATCAGTGCACACTAATACCCGACCAAATTGATACGGAATAGCGCGATGAAAACCATTCAACTCACCGACGTCAGTGCGCTCAAGAACGAGCTGAACAAGTACCGGAAGGGCAAGAAGCTGGAAATTCCCCGCTTCAATCAGCTGGCCCGGCTGGCCTATCTGGGGCGGTTGGTGATGACGCCTTTCGACCTGGAGGACCCGAGCGTGGAGTCCTACCTGGTGCACGTGATGCCGCCGGAGGGCATGGCGGCCCATTTCATCGACCTGGACGAGGACCTGCAGGACGCCATTCTGATCCTGGACGCCGAGCAGGCCAAGGCCATCATCGAAGTCCTGCGTCAGGGCGTGCAGGATCGGGCGCGCTGGTATCAGGAGCTGAACCAGCGGGATTTCTACTTCAACGCCTTCTACAAGCCCAAGCCCGAGGGCGGGGAGTCCGGCCAGGAGGGGTGAGGCCGGCCTTGCCGCAATCGCTGCGGGCCCGCTGGATCGACTTGGGCGACGTGGCGCCGCGGGCGTTGCATGCCGCCTACATGGGACTGGCGGCCAGCCAGGCGGTTGATGCGCCGCCGCTGCTGCTGTGGGGGCGCAGTGGGCCGCATCTCAGTCTGGGCGCCTCCCAGGAGGCCGCGCTGGAGCTGGATCCGGCGGCCTGCCGCACGCAAGACATCCCATGGATCAGGCGTCCCCTGGGTGGCGGCACGGTGCTGGTGGACGGTCGCCAGTACAGCTTCTTTTTCGTGCTGCCCCGCGCCTTCGATGCCCGCCGTCCTCCGCTTCAGCCGCAGGCGCTCTTCGATTTCCTGGCACCGGCCATCGTCGGGACGTACCAAGCCCTGGGCCTGCCGGCGGCGGCGCAGGGCAGACATGATTTCTGGGTGAATGGCCGCAAGATCGCCGGCACCGGTTCGGGCCTGCTGGGGCCGTGCCAGGTTTTTGCCAGCAGCTTCATGCTGGACTTCGACGCGGCTTTGTTCGCCCGCCTGGTGGCGGCGCCGTCCGCCGGGTTCCGGGCCTGGTTGGCGGAAGCGCTGGCCGAGTCGATGACTTCCTGGCGCGCCGAGGGAAGCGTGCCGGCGCCGACGGCGCTGGCGGCGGCCCTGCGTGCGCAGGTGGAGCGGCATCTGGGCTGGCGCCTGGAGGAAAGCGCGCCGACGCCCTCCGAGGCGGCCGCCATGGCCGCGGCCCTGGACGAGGTGGAGGCGGACGAATGGGAGGCGGAAAGCAGTTCGTCCAAGCGGCGCGTGCCATACGGCATCAAGGTGAAGGCGGACACCTATCTGACGGAGCGCCACTGGGATGGGGAGTGGGTGCGCATTCTCACCCGTGCCGGCCGGATCGCGCGCGTGGCCGGGGCCGGCCCGCTGATGCAGGCGGCGATCACCGAGGCGGTGCTGGGTTGCCGGCCAACCGCGCCCGAGCTGGAACCGCGCCTGCGGTGTCTCGGGCCGGCGGCGGCACGGCACTGGGCCGAGCGCATACGGCAGACGGCCCATGTGGAAGAGAATGGCTAGAGAGAACGAAGCATGAGCGACAAGACACCGACCATTCAGCGGCGCTTGCAGCGGGCCTACATCGTGATGTCTTCGGACCCGGAGATCATCGCGGCGTTGCGGGCGGCCACGCCGGCCGGATGGGAGATGAAGGCCGTGACGGATCTGGAAGAAGTGGGCGAGTGGCAGGAAATCCTGCTGCATCGCTTCATCCTGGTGGATCTCGACGAGGTGGACGTCTTCGATCCGTTGGCGCCCATCCGGGAAGTGCGCACCGAATACATGCTGCAGACGCCGATTTTCTGCTTTGGCGGGGATGAGGTGGTGCGGGATCAGGCGCGGTTGGCCCGGGCGGACCGGTTCTTCGGGCGCGAGGAAATCGTGCGGCGCTTGCCGGAATTTCTGGAACAGTTCGGCTGGGGTGGGTAAGGGGCGCCGCGACCGCGGTACCCCTTGCCGACAGTCGGTTCAGCCGACCCAGACGTGCGCTTCGACATCCAGGCGCAGATCGACGGTCTCGCTGCGGCCGCCGGCATTGACCGTGATGTTGGCGATGCGCACGCCCGGGGTGTTGAAGCTGACTTCGCAGCTGAAGGTGCCGGGGAGGGCAACGGTCTTGCTGCACAGCACCTTGCCTTCCGCCTCCAGCTCCACGTTGGCCTGACCGCTGCCGTCCAGCATGAGCTGCACGCGGAAAGGATGGCCCGCCACCCGGCGGTAGACTTGCGGGTCACGGTTGGCGTTGTACTGCAGGTTGTTCAGCTTGACCATTTTGATCAGTTTCTGGCTCATGTGCCCTCCTTTATGAGCGAATAAGAAAAATTTGTAGATCTATCGGACGTTTGAAGGATACGTGGGGGCCTATGCTAAACGAAATTTTTACTGGACGATAGAGTGGCGGACGCCATATCGGGAGCGGGGTCGATGGAAAGCAAAAATGACTTGCCAGCAAAGCTGGATGCGGTAAACACCGCGCTGTTCGGATTGGAGCGGCGCCTGTCCCAGGGAGAAAAGCTGCCCCTGTCGGAGACGGTCGATCAAGCGATTGCCTTGGTCGAGGACATCCTGCGCGCCTTCGCCGATGCCGAGGGGAAGCCCTACGCCGAGTCCGACCGCATCCTCGAGTTGTGGAAAAAACTGGTGAAAGGCGAGCCTACCTTGAATACAATCCGCGACAACTGTCGGGAACTGGTGTACTACCGCAACTGCATCGACATGCAGCGCGAGGACGCCCTGCCGCCGCATCCGGAACGGATGGCCGTGCGGACCGCCCGCCACATCTACTTGTACATGCGCAGCCGCGCCGAGCAGCGCGGCATGCTGCAGGAAGACTGACGCCATACCAGCTTTAGCCAGCGGGAGAGTGAATGGAAACCATGCGCACAGCCGCCGACCAGGCCCCTTTTTATCAGCCGGTCGGCAACGAGGTGGAGATTTTCGAGGCGGCCTACCGCAAGCGGCTGCCGGTGATGCTGAAGGGGCCGACGGGCTGCGGCAAGACCCGCTTCGTGGAATACATGGCCCATCGTCTGCGCCGGCCGCTGATCACGGTGGCGTGTCACGAGGATCTCACCAGCTCGGATCTGGTCGGTCGCTTCCTGCTGGAAGGAGCGGAAACGGTCTGGCAGGATGGCCCGCTGACCCAGGCGGTCAAGACCGGAGCCTTCTGCTATCTTGATGAGATCGTCGAGGCGCGCACGGACACCACCGTGGTGATCCACCCCCTGACCGATCATCGCCGCCACCTGCCCCTGGAAAAGCGCGGGCAGGAGATCCAGGCCCACGACGACTTCATGCTGGTGATCTCGTACAATCCCGGCTACCAGACCGTGCTCAAGGATTTGAAGCCCTCCACCAAGCAGCGCTTCGTGGCCTTGACCTTCGACTACCCGCCCGAGGAGATCGAGGCGCGGATCGTGGCCCACGAAGCGGGCGTGGACGCGGCCCTGGCGGGCAAGCTGGTCGCCGCGGCGCGCAAGGCCCGCAACCTGAAGGACCATGGCCTGCAGGAGGTGACTTCCACGCGGGCGCTGGTCTACGCGGGCAGCCTGATGGCCAGCGGCGTGGCACCCCTGGAGGCCTGCCAGGTGGCTATCGTCAATCCGCAGACGGATGATGCCGAGCTGGCGGAGGCGTTGATGGAGATTTTTCGGGCGTATTTTGGATAAGTGGAGCGGGTTGGACTGGGCTGAAATTGGTTCAGTCCAATGGGGTTGAGGGTTGGAGCGGGCTTCCGCCCGCGGGTGCTTGGGTGTCGGGGGTTGCCCGACAGCCTGCGACCTTTGCCATTCGCTGCGCTCACGCTCGCCTGCGGCTCGCGAAAACGGGCAGCGCCCGTTGCCTGAGGCGCCGACGGCGCCGGCTCGGACAGGCACTCGCTCGTTGCTGCCGCCCCTGGCGGTAGGAGCGAGCTTGCTCGCGAGCCACTGTGCCGATGGGGAGGCAATCGCGAGCGAGCTCGCTCCTACGAGCCAGGATGCCGGCCCGCCAGGATTTGGCACGGCACCGCAGCCGCCCGGAATACCCGTTTCCGCGGAAAGCCGGCAGGTGAGAGGGACAATGCGGCTAGGGCGGGTTCGCTGCAAGATTGGATGCCCACGGAGCGACTTGGGACTGGAGCGCAAGGTCAGGCATTCCACTCGCATTTCACGACTCACGTTTCACCTACCGGACGCACATGAACACTGCTGCTGAAGAAGTTCTCGAACACCTGGCCGCCATCAGCTTCGTCGCGGGGCGGGATGCGCGGGCGGCGTTGCCGGCGGTGGAGCCGCTGGGCGATGCCGCGGTGCTGCGCTATCTGGAAGCCGGGCGCGACTTGTTTTTTTACGATCGCGAGGCGGGCAAGGCGCTTTTCCAGCATACGGCGGCGCTGGTGCCCGCCTTCGGCGGCGTGGAGCCCTGGATCACGCAGGCGGACAGCTTTCGCAAGTTCCGCGGCAGTTGGAAGGCCCTGAGCGCCTTCCTCGAACAGGCCGGCGAGGTGCGCAGCCGCTACGGCGCGGAGGTGGAAACCCGCTGGTACGAGCTGGGCTACGCCTTCCTGGCCAGCCACGTGGACAGCGGCACCGCCTTTTTCCGGGCACCCTTCGCCGAGCTGGCGGGGACGGCGGGCAGCGTGGCGCGGATGGAAGCCCTGCTCGCACCGGCCAGGGAGCTCCTGAATCAGCGGCTGGGACTCGGCACTTACCTGCAGGGGGCGCTGCGCGTGCGCCAGATGACCGACGACGCCGGTCTGCTGGACTGGGCGCGGCGCGGCGCCGACGTGCTGCAAAGCGGCCGTCTGCGCGGGGAGGCTTATTTCCGGTTGGAAAGCGAAGAGAGTCTGGGTTTCCTGCTGGAGGTGCTGCCCGGCTATCGCACCCGCTCTCAGCAGCGTCTGCTGGCCCTGCTGGTGCAGGCCTGGTTCGGCCTGCCCATGCCGCTGGAGGACAGCAACTGGGCGCCGGACAAGGGGCGCGCCTTCGTGGAAACGGACGGGCGCCGCCTGTTCGTGCCGGCCATCATGGCCGACCGCGAGGAAGCCGTGCTGGCCCTGCTGCATACGGCGGGACACATCCGCGCCGGCAGCTACGACCGCGCGGCCATCGAGGCGCTTTTTGCCGTGATCGGCGTCGAGCATCCGCCCCTCGATGACCAGGAGCGCATCACCTGGCGCCCGCTCTTTGCCCAGTTCGGGCAGGACATGATCCGCTTCCAGCTGATCTTCGACCTATGCGAGGACCTGCGCGTGGACAACCGGGTCCGGCAGGAGGTGCCCCACTACCTGGAACGCATAGTGCAATTGGCCGAGCGTCGCCCGCGCCCCGCAGGGCCGGCCGGCGCCTATTTCACGGCGGCGCTGGAGCAGGCCAGGGCCCTGCTGGGCCAGGGCAGATTGCCCGAGCGGCTGCAGCCGCTGCTCGAACCCGGCGCCACCATCGTCGACAGCTTCCGCATCGCGCTGGCGTGGTACGCCGAGGACAGCTTCCCGTCCATTGCCCTGAGTCAGCGCGGCGAGGCTTACCTGCCCGGCCGCTCGCCCAACGCCGCCCGGCCGGTCTTCCCCACCCGCAAAGGCAAGCCGGTGGACGATGCCGGCGCGGATGAAGGCGGCTTGCTGGGCCAGCCCCACGAGGAGGAACCCAGGAAGGAGGTGCCGCAGCAGGCCGCTGGTCACGATCCCGACTTCGACATCCCGCCGGAGGACACCAGCGGTCAAGGTGGGCGCGTGGGCGTGGGCAAGCCCATGCCGAGCAAGGTGACCGGCCGCGGGCGGGGCTTCAAGAAGACGGAAGGCGGCATTCCCTATCCGGAGTGGGACTACCGGGCGGGGAGCTTCAAGGCGGACTGGGCGCGCGTGCACCTGCGCAAGCTGCAGGAGGAGGACGCCGCCGAGGCCGAGCAGCTGATGGGCCAATATCGCAGCGCGCTGCTGCGCCTGAAAAAAGCCATCCAGGCGCAGAAGCCGACCCGCTTGGCCCCGCTGCGGCGCCAGATGGAAGGCGAGGAGATCGACATCGAGGCGGCGGTGCAGTTCGTGGCCGAGCGGCACGCCGGCCAGTCGCCCAAGGCCAACGTCTACCGCCAACGCCGTCAGCAGCACCGCGACACCAGCGTGCTCCTGCTGGCGGACATGTCCACCTCCATCATGGCCCAGTTGCCGGACGGCGGCGGGCGCATCGTCGACCGCCTGCGCGCGGCCATGCTGCTCTTCGCTGAAGCGCTCAACGAGGTGGGCGACCCTTACGCCCTCTACGGCTTCGCCAGCAAGTATCGGGACAACGTGTCGGTCTATCCCATCAAGCGCTTCCAGGATGCCTTCGACTCCCGAGTGCGCGCCGTCATCGGCGGCCTGTCGGGACGCTTGGCCACGCGCATGGGCGCGGCCATCCGGCATGCCACCCGCACCATGCAGGCGAGTCCGGCCCAGCGGCGGCTCCTGCTCATCCTGTCGGACGGCCGCCCCTCCGATTACGACGACGGCGGCGACGCGCGCTACCTGCACGAGGACACGCGGATGGCGGTGAAGGAGGCGGTGGACGCCGGCGTGCATTCCTTCTGCATCACCCTCGACCCGCAGGGCAGCCAATATCTGCCCGGCATCTTCGGCGTCGGGCACTACTTGGTGCTGGATCATCTGGACAGCTTGCCGGCCCGGTTGCCGGAAGTGTATCTGCGCCTGCGCAAGGCCTGAGTGCGGCATGAACGAGACCGACAAGTTTGCGCCCCGGAGCCTGCCCACCCGCGATGCGCTGTTCATCGGCGCGGCCCGCTACCGGCGGCCGAGCTACACCTCCAATCACCCGCTGGCCATCCCGCGGGTCTCCCTGGCCTTGGATCTCATCAACGCCTACGGCGCCATCACGCCCGCCGAGTACCTGACCGGCCGCAAAGCCAGCAACAAGGAGCTGACCTGGTTCCACGAGCCGGCCTATATCCAGGCGTTCCAGCGCGCCCAGTTCCGCGGCAAGGTGACCCAGGCCGATCGCGAGCGCTTCCAGCTCGGCAACCTGGAAAATCCGTATTTCCCGGATTTTTTCGACACGCCGAGCCTCGCCACCGGCTCCAGCATCCAAGGGGCGGAGCAGGTGCTCGCCGGGCGCACCGCCTTCAGTCCGGCGGGCGGCATGCACCACGCCGCGCCGCATCAGGCGCGCGGCTTCTGCTATCTCAACGATCCGGCATTGGCTATCATGCGCCTGCGGCGGGCGGGACTGCGGGTGTTGTACCTGGATATCGACGCGCACCATGGCGACGGGGTGGAAGCCGCCTTCGTCGATGATCCGGAGACTCTGACCGCCTCCATCCACATGGACACGAGCTACGCCTATCCCTTCCAGGGCGGCGGCATCGACGACCAGCCGGGTGGTGCCGTCAACCTGCCCCTGCCGCCGGGCATCAACGACGCGGAGTACCGCCTGGCCTTCCACAGCCTGTGGTCGCGGCTGCTGGAAGGCTTCCGGCCGGACGTGGTGGTGCTGCAGGCGGGGACGGACATCCTGACCCACGATCCCCTGAGCAAATTCCGGGTCTCCAACGGCGTGTTCTGGGAGGCGGCGACACGCGTCATCGACGAGAGTCCACGGCTGCTGGTGCTGGGCGGCGGCGGCTATCATCCCATCGCCTTGGCGCGCTGCTGGACCGGCGTGTGGGCGCGACTGACGGGACGCGCTCTGGACGAGCGCCTGCCGGATGCCGCCAGTGCCCTGCTGCGCGCCGTCAACTGGGAGCTGGACGACGAAGATGCCGAGGAAACCGAGCGGCTGTATACCCACTTGAGCGACCTGCCCAACGACGGCCCGGTGCGGGAAGAAGTGCGGGCGCGCGTGCAGCGGCTGCTGGACAGTCACCCGCTGCTGGCGCCGCGGGTCATGGCCGTCAGACAGATTGAAAGCAAGGACTGAGACGAACCCCATGCCAAACCAAGAAACTGCATTGCTGCCCGGCCATGCCACGCCGGAGGGGACCAAGGCCTATCAGGCCCGCTTCGGCGCCCGCCTGCCCGAGTCGCATTACAGCGACTTTCTGAAGACGCACATCAAGATGTCATCCATCGGCATCGGCACCTTTCCGGGGCAGCCCGACGAGGCCACCGACGAGGCCTACGCCCGGATCGTCAGCCGCGCGCTGCAGGAAGGGGTCAACGTCATCGATACCGGGGCCAACTACCGCTACGGCCGCTCTCCGCGCGCGGTGGGGGAGGGGGTGCGCCGGGCTTTGGCGGCGGGCGTGCCCCGCGAAGCCATGTTCCTGGTGTCCAAGGGCGGTTTCCTCACTCTGCCCGAGGGACGGCCCGACGACATGGCGGCTTTCTTCAGGCGGGAGATCATGGCCAAAGGACTGGGCTCGCCCGAGGACTTGGCCCAAGGCATCCATCTGCTGAACCCCGCCTACATCCTTTGGCAACTGGAGCAGAGCCGCCGGGCCATGGGCGTGGAAACCCTGGACGCCTTCCTGGTGGACCAGCCGGAGATCCACATTCCGCTGATCGGCAAGGAGCGCATGCACCGCAAGCTGCTGCGCGTTTTCGAGGCGCTGGAGATGGCGGTGGCGGCGGGCAAGCTGCGTTACTACGGTATTTCCACCTTCAATGCTTGCCGGGTCGAGACGGACAATCCGCTCTTCCAGTCCATGACCAGTCTGATCGGCTTGGCGGAGAAGGCTGCCGGCGAGGGCAAGCGGCACCACCTGCGCATCGTGCAGATGCCCTTCAACTACCTGATGACCGAAGGCTTCACCCGCTTCAGCCAAGCCACCGGCCAGGGCAATGTGGCCTCCACCATCCAGGCCGCCTTCCAGCTGCGCCTGTATCTCATGGCCAGCCACACCCTGGGCAAGGGCATCCTGGCCCGCGAGAGCCCGGAAATCTTCCCGGCCATGATGCCCACGTTGGCCAATCCGGCGCAGCGGGCCATCCAGTTCAACCGCTCCACGCCGGGGGTGGGCACCACCCTGGTGGGCATCAGCCAGCCGGCCCACCTGGAAGATGCGTTGGCGGTGGCGCGCAGCGAGCCTTTGCCGAAGGAGCAGTATCTGAAAATGTATCAGCGGGCGGAGGATTAGGCCCCAGCGGAGCCGGCATTCGCACAGCAGCCCCCGCGCTGGGGGCTGCCCGGGCCGGGCGGGACAGCCTAGTGGCTGTAGCGGCGGTTCAGGAAGTAGAGCACGGACAAAAAGCCCAAGGCCAGCATGACGGAGTCCAGGTTGGGGTGGCGCGCCGGATGGGCTTCCTCCTCGGCCAGCAACCTGCTCAAGTCGGCTGCATCGGCTGCGCCCAGCGGAGTGCCAGACGCGCTGGCCAGCAGCGGGATGCTTTGCGGAGCCTGCGCCAAGGCGGTCAGCGGCATGGCTGCAAGCAGTATGGCGCAAAGGAACAGCAGAGCAAACAGGCTTCCCTTTGGAAGACGGTTTTCCATGTTTTTCCCCTTTGTGAGTTGATCCAAGCTTGGTGCGCTTTGCGGCCTTCAGATGCCGGCGCTGTTATGTTGACGCGGTGCAGCACTGAGTCGCTTTAAGTTCTCCCCGAGGCAAGTGTATGCCTTCCGGGAGGCGTGGCCATGAGGCCTTGGTCTGATTGGCAGGGGAGGTGCTGAATGCCGGGCCGACAGGCTGGGACTGGCGCCGGATTTCGCCCGGCTGCTCCCTGGTCTCAGCTCTCGTCATCCTTTTTCGGCGCCTGCTTGAGCCGGGCCAGCTCAGCCAGCATGCGCTCCTGCTCCGCGAAGGAGGGCGCGCGCTTGCCGGCCCCGTATCGGGTTTTGTCGGGCTCCTTGCCCTGGTTGACGGGCACATGGCCCGCCTGCTCCCGTTCCTTGGTGGACACATAGTCATGCAGGCCCTGGTCGTAATCCGCGTAGCGTCCCTGGTAGCCAGGCGGGGCCGGAGGGGCGCTCTTGCTGAGCCACAGGGTCTTTCGCAGCTCCTTGTTGAGCTGGGAGATGCGGTCGGCGATGCGGCTGAGATCGTAGAGGGCCGCAGCCGCCATGGCTCCGAGCAGCACGGCGCCGGGCAGCGGCCAGCCTGCCGCGAACAGGCCCAATGCCGCAGCGCTGGCTGCGGGGTAGAGCCAGAACCAGGGTTCCTTCAGATACCAGCGGTGCAGCCCCAGAGGGAACAGCAGCCACAGGGCGTAGGCCACGGCGGGCTTGCGTTGGGCGCGCAGTAGGCGCAGCTGCAGCGATTGCAGGCCGCCGCCTTCCAGATCCATTTTCTTCCATGTCTTGGTCATGGCTCATACCTTCGTTGAATGCGGTATTAAACCGTTTGATAATGTTCTGGTCTAAGTTTATTGTTGTAAGCAGTCTGCGCCTGCGCGCAAGGGGCCAACCGGGAATCGCAAATGGCTGACAGAAGATTGCAAGTCTTTCACACCGTGGCCCGCCTGTTGAGCTTCACCAAGGCGGCCGAAATCCTGCACATGACGCAGCCGGCTGTCACCTTCCAGATCAAACAGCTGGAGGAGCAGTTTAACACACGTCTGTTTGACCGTACCCACAACCGCATCAGCCTGACCGAGGCGGGCACCATCGTTTTCGAGTACGCGGAGCGCATCCTCAATCTCTACAGCGAGCTGCAGAACCGGGTGGGCGAAATGACCGGGGACGTGCGCGGCGTGCTCCTGCTGGGCGCGAGCACCACCATTGCCGAGTACATGCTGCCGCGCGTGCTGGGGGACTTCAAGGAGCGCTACCCTGAGGTGCAGGTGCGCATGCACGTGGCCAATACCGACCGCATCGTGAGCATGGTGGAAGACAACACCATCGATTTGGGCGTGGTGGAAGCGGCGGTCAGCAACAAGAGCCTGGCCGTGCGCAAGTGCTGCATGGACCAGATGGTGGCCATTTTCCCGCCGACCCATTTTCTGGCGCAGCAAAGCAGCGTGAGGGCGGCGGATCTGCTCAATTACGCCTTCGTATCGCGCGAAGAGGGGTCCGGCACGCGGGAAGTCACCAACGAGTATCTGGCCGCCGCCGGCCTGGACCCCAACGACCTCAACATCACCATGGAGCTGGGCAGCCCCGAGTCCGTCAAGGGCGCCGTGGAAGGCGGGCTGGGCATTTCCGTGGTGTCGGAAGCGACGGTGCGCAAGGAGATCGCCCTGGGCACGCTGGTGGCGATACCGCTGGAGCCGCCCCTGGCCCGGCCCTTCCTGTTCGTGTATCAGAAGCAGAAGTTCCGCAGCCATGTGATGGACGAGTTTCTGGAATTCGCCAAGGAGCGCTGCGGCGACGAGTGGGTCTTCCCGTCCTAACGGACGTTTCCTTATTGCAGGAGTCGGGTGTGAAGCGATTTGCCGTGGTGCAGCACAGCTATTCCGAATTTCTGGGCCTGATCGAAACCCAGCTTGAGAAGCGCGACATCGGCTTCATCTACTTCCGGCCTTTCCTGGGCCAGGATCTGCCGGGCAGCGGCCTGCAATTCGATGCCCTCTTCCTGCTGGGCGGGCCCATGTCGCCGCTGGATAGCGGGCAGCATGCCTGGCTGCAGGACGAGATCCGCGTGATCGGCGCTTTCCGCCAAGCCAGGCGTCCCATCGTCGGCATCGGCATGGGCGCCATGCTGATGGCGGCTTACGAGGGGGCGCAGCTGAGCGCGGAGCCCGCCATCAACGCCTACTGGACCACGGCGCACAAGACCCGCACCGGAGAGGGGGATCCCCTGGCCGAGGCAGTGGATGGTGAGCCCGTGCTGGTGTGGGCGCCGGGACAGGCGATCCTGCCGCCGGGCATGGAACCGATCCTGGTGGACGACGCCGGCCGCTGGATCGCCTTCCGCCCCGACGCCCAGAGCATCGGCATGCTGTTTCGGCCGGAAATGAAGCCGGGCATGATCGAGGACATCCTCATGGAGGAGGACCGCGAAGTGCCCGAGAATGTCGGTGAGCTCATGGAACGCATGCGCGAGCTGTGGCCGCAGATGCAGCGCCAGACCGACAAGGTGGTGGTGGCGCTGGTGAGCAGCCTGCAGCTGATGCAGGAGCGCCACAAGCCGCCCGTGTTCAGCCTGAAGGTGGAGCAATGACCGAAGTTGAGAAAAGACTGCTGCTGATCCTGGCGGATCTCGGCGAGACCGAACAGCGGAGCCTGCTGGATTTCGCGGAGTTTCTGGCGAGCCGGGCCGGTGCGGTGCGGGCTTTGCCCGCACCCCGGACGCGGGAGCCGGCGCAACCGGATCTGCTCCCGCGTCCCGAGCAGGAAACGGTGGTGGGCGCCATCAAGCGGCTGCGCCAGAGCTATCCCATGCTGGACCGGCGCAAGCTCCTGAACGAGACCTCCGCGGCCATGTCCAAGCATGCCATCGGCGGCGTCAAGGCGGAGATCGTCATCGACGAACTCGAGGAGGTCTTCGCCCGTCATTACACTCTTTACTGCGAAACCTTCTACAGCGCCTCCGACGCGTAGTCCGCCAGGCGCGAGCGTTCGCCGCGGCGCAGGGTGATGTGGCCGCTGTGGGGCCAGTCCTTGAAGCGGTCCACCACGTAGGTCAGGCCCGAGGTGGTTTCCGTCAGGTAAGGCGTATCGATCTGGGCGATGTTGCCCAGGCAGACGATCTTGGTTTCCGGGCCGGCGCGGGTGACCAGGGTCTTCATCTGCTTGGGAGTCAGATTCTGGGCCTCGTCGATGATGACGAACTTGTTCAGGAAGGTGCGCCCGCGCATGAAGCTCAGGGACTTGACCCGGATGCGCTTGCTCAGCAGGTCCTGAGTAGCCTGCCGACCCCAGACCCCGCCGTCGCCGCTCTGCCCCAGGATCTCCAGGTTGTCCTCCAGCGCGCCCATCCACGGCATCATCTTTTCCTCCTCGGTGCCGGGCAGGTAGCCGATGTCCTCGCCCACCGGCACGGTGGCGCGGGTGATGATGATCTCGTTGTAGCGCTTCTCGTCCATGATCTGGTGCAGAGCCGCGGCCAGGGTCAGCAGGGTCTTGCCGGTGCCGGCCTGGCCGAGGATGGACACGAAGTCGATCTCCGGATCCATGAGCATGTTCAGGGCGAAATTCTGCTCCCGGTTGCGGGCGTTGATGCCCCACACGCTGTGGCGGCTCTGGGTGTAATCCCGGGCGCGCTCGATGATGGCGGCGTTGGGCTCCACCTCGCGGACGATGAAGTTGAAGTCCGGGTCGTCCTCCAGGTAGAGGAACTGATTGGGATGCCACTGCCGGGTCAGCGGTCCGGTGATGCGATAGAAGGTGCGGCCTTCCTCGCGCCAGGCGGCCACTTCCTTCTCGTGGTTTTCCCAGAAGTCGGCCGGCACGGCGCACACGCCCGTGTAGAGCAGGTCGGCGTCCTCCAGAGCCTGGTCGGTGGTGTAGTCCTCCACCCGCAGGCCCAGGGTGCGGCCCTTGATGCGCAGGTTGATGTCCTTGCTGACCAGGATCACGTCACGGTCGGGATGCTGCTCGCGCAAATCCAGCGTGATGGCCAGGATCTGGTTGTCCACCTTGCCGCCGGCCATGTTGCTCGGCAGTGTGTGGGTGTGGGCGATGGTCTGAAAGTAGAGCCGGCCCTCGGCATGGGGCAGGGGCAGGCCGGTGTCGATGTCGGCCGTGCTGCCCAGGAGTTCGTCGAGATAGCGGCTGACCTGACGCACGTTGCGGGCGGTTTCGGTCAGGCCCTTCTTGTGGGCATCCAGCTCCTCCAGGACCACCATGGGCAGCAGGATGTCGTGCTCCTGAAAGCGGAACAGGGCGCTCGGATCGTGCATCAGCACGTTGGTGTCCAGGACGTAGAGTCTTTTGCGGCTGGCGTCGGGGGAGTCGGATTGCATGATGTCTGCCCTGTACTTGGAATGATCGCTAGGGAAGCCGCTTGACGAGATCCAGCATGGCGGCGGCGTGGCCATCCACCTTGACCTTGCGCTCCACGTGGGCCAGGCGGCCGTCGCGGTCGATGACGAAGGTGCTGCGCTCGATGCCCATGACCTTTTTGCCGTACATGTTCTTTTCCTTGATCACGTCGTAGGCGCGGCATGCGGTTTCGTCGACGTCAGCCAGGAGCGGAAAGGGGAAGCCGTATTTTTCAGCGAACTTGCAGTGGGACTGGATGGTGTCGCGGGAGATGCCCAGCACCTCGGCGTCGGCGCCTTGGAACTCCGGGTACAAGGCGGCGAAATCGCGCCCTTCGGTGGTGCAGCCGGGGGTGTCGTCCTTGGGATAGAAGTACAGCACTATCTTCCGGCCGCGCAGGTCGGCAAGGCGGATCTGGCGCCCGTCATGGGCGGGCAAGGTGAAATCCGGTGCGGCGGCGCCGGTTTGCAAAGCGGTGTCGTTCATTTCCCCTCCATGTTGTCGCAAGCTCCACAAGTTCCAAGTTAGCCAGCCGCACCGCCCTTGTCCAGCCCCGGAAGGCCGGCGGATCGGGGCCGATTGCGGGAATTGCCTTGCCAAATCGGGGTAAGGCTCAGTACCATTGCTCTTCATTTGCGACTGGTGGAGATGCGCTTTATGTTCCAAGGCAGTATGGTTGCCCTGGTGACGCCCATGCAGGACGACGGCACCCTCGACGAGGTCCGTCTGCGCGAGCTGGTGGAGTGGCACCTGTCCGAGGGCACGGATGCCATCGTGGCCGTGGGAACGACCGGCGAATCCGCCACGCTGAACGAGACGGAACACCTGCGCGCCATCCAGATCGTGGTGGAACAGGTGCGTGAGCGGGCGCCGGTGATTGCCGGCACTGGGGCCAACGCCACCAGCGAGGCCATCGCGCTCACCACGGCGGCGGCGGAGCTGGGGGCCGACGCAGCCCTGCTGGTCACCCCCTACTACAACAAGCCGACCCAGGAAGGCCTGTTTCAGCATTATCGCGCCATTGCCCAGGCCTGCCCCCTGCCGCAGATCCTCTACAACGTGCCTGGGCGCACCGGCTGCGATCTGCAACCCGCCACCATCGAACGCCTGGCCGCGATTCCCAATATCATCGGGGTCAAGGAGGCCACCGGCAACATCACCCGCGCCGAGGAGATCCTGGCCCGCTGCGGCGGGCGCATGGACGTCTATGCCGGCGACGATGCGTCAGCCTTGGCGCTGATGCTGCTGGGTGCCAAGGGCGTCATCTCCGTCACCGCCAACGTGGCGCCGGGCGACATGGCGCGCATGTGCCGCGCGGCACGCGAGGGCGACCTGGCGACGGCGCGCACCCTCAACGACAAGCTGCTGCCCCTGCACGTGGATCTCTTCCTTGAATCCAATCCCATCCCTGTCAAATGGGCGTTGGCGGAGATGGGCCGCATCGGCCCGATGCTGCGCCTGCCCCTGACCCCGCTCAGCGAAAGCTTGCGGCCCCAGCTCTTGGCGTCCATGCGCCAGGCGGGCTGCCTGTGATTTTGCCGATTCCAGTCCGGAGATCGAAACCCATGTCGCGTTGGATCATCGTTGCCGCCTCGTCGGCGTTCCTGCTGGCCGGCTGCCAGTATTTGCCTTTCACGGGAGATAAGAGCGGGCCCAAGTACAATGACGCCAAGACTCTGCCCCCCCTGGAAGTGCCGCCGGATCTCCTGGCCGCGCCGGTCCAGCCGGGATTGCAGATCCCGCCCGCCAGGGCGGCGGCACCGGCGGGGGGCAGCCCTGCCAGTCCGGCGCCCGCCAGTCCGGCCGGTTTCGCCGTGTCCGAACGCGGTCGCGATGTGCCGTCCGCCGCGCCGGCCGCAACGCAGCCGGCAACAGTCGCCGCCAGTACGCTGACGGACAGCGGTGCGGCCTCCACTCTGCGCGTCCAGATGCCTGCCGCCGTGCTGTGGCCGGTGGTGCGGACGGCCCTGCAGAAGGAGGGCTTCACGGTGGCCAGTCTGGACGAGCAGGCCGGCGTGCTGGAAACGGATTGGCAGGGGCAGCGTACTGGCTTGAGCGCTCTGCTCGGATCGGCCGTGGCCCCGAACGCGCGGGAAAAATACATCGTGATCATGCGCGGCGAAGCGGATGGCAGCCAGGTGCTGAGCGCGCGGCAGATCCGCCAGGACAGCGATCCGCAGACGACCGGCGAGGCCTGGACCGAGGCGCAACCCGATGCCAAGGCGGTGGTGGCCCTGCTGAAGTCCATCCAGGAGAGCATCGAGCAGGGTGGCAAGCAGGCCGCTCTGCCATCCATGAAAGTGGAGCGCCTGCGCGATCAGCAGGGCAGCTATCTGGTGTTGAGCCTGCCGCCGGAGCAGGCCCAGGCGCGGGTGGAAGAAACCCTCAAGGGTTTGGGCTATCAGGCCGTGGCCGGCCAGCGCCCGGGCGAGTTCGTCGTCACCGCGTCGGCGGAGCAGGCGCAGAAGAAAAAGGGCATCCTTGCGGACATCTGGTCGCAATTGAGCGAGGGCGTGCGCGGCGCTTTCCGCAGCGATGACAAGGCCAAGGCGGCGCAAGTGCAGATGCGCGTGCGCCTGTCCCGCGATGCCCAAGGCCCGGGCAGCGTGTTGGAGGTGCTGCCGGTTGACCAGGGCGCCCAGGGCGCGGTGGAGCGCCTGCTGCAGCAGTTGGCCGAGCGTCTGGGCGGCCGTTCGGCCGCCTGAGATGGCCGTGCGCTTCGCCTGTCTGGGAAGCGGCAGCGGCGGCAATGCCTGGGTGGTGGCCAGCGGCAGCACCCGCGTGCTGCTGGACGCCGGTTTTTTCGGGCAGGAAACCGCTTGGCGCCTGGGGCGATTGGGCCTGTCGCCGGCGGACCTGGATGCCGTGATCCTGACCCACGAGCATGGCGATCACGTGCGCGGGGCCGGCGTGCTGGCGCGGCGCTTCCGCCTGCCCGTGTGGTCGACTGCCGGCACCGCGCGCGCCGTGGCGCGCCTGGGGCCTTTTCCCGAGTTGCACGCCTTCCGGGCGGGTGCGCCCATCGTCTTGGGCGACTTGCGCCTGGACCCCTTTGCAGTCCTGCACGACGCCGCCGAACCGTGCGCTTTTGTGGTTTCCGACGGCGATCGCCGCTTGGGCTTGGCCACCGACCTGGGCTGCGTCACCCCGCCGGTGGAAGCCGCCCTGGCGGCCTGCCACGCTTTGGTGCTGGAGTGCAATCATGATCCGGACATGCTGCGGACCGGGCCCTATCCGGCCAGCCTGAAGCAGCGGGTCGGTGGCGCCTACGGGCACCTGTCCAACGCCCAGGGCGCGGCGCTGCTGGGTGCATTGCGGCATGGGCATCTGGGGACGGTGGTCGCCGCCCATCTGAGCGCCAAGAATAATCGGCCGGCCCTGGCGCAGGGGGCCTTGGCCCAGGTGCTGGGCTGCGCGCCCGCAGAGGTGCGCGTTGCGGATCAGCACCAAGGACTGGATTGGCATACTGTTTAGAAGGTTGAGACATGATCGAACGTTATACCCGCCCGGAAATGGGCGCCCTGTGGACCCAGGAAGCCAAGTATCAGGCCTGGCTGGACGTGGAGCTGGCCGCCTGTCGGGCCTTGGCGGCCCAGGGCCGGATTCCGGCCGAGGATCTAGCCACCATCGAGGCCAAGGCCGCTTTCGACGCGGCGCGCATCGAAGAGATCGAACGCGAGGTCAAGCATGACGTCATCGCCTTCTTGACCTCCGTAGCCGAGTTCGTGGGGCCGTCCAGCCGCTTCATCCACCAAGGGCTGACCAGCTCCGACGTGGTGGACACCGGCTTCGCCCTGCAATTGAAGCGGGCCGGCGAGCTGCTGCTGCAAGGCATGGACCGTCTCATGCGCGCCCTGCACCGCCGTGCCTGGGAACACAAGGACACCATCATGATCGGTCGCTCCCATGGCATCCATGCCGAGCCGGTGACCTTCGGCCTCAAGCTGGCCGTCTGGTACGCCGAGGCCGGCCGCAACCGGGCACGGCTGCAGGCTGCCATCGACGACGTGGCGGTGGGCATGCTCTCCGGCGCGGTGGGCACCTTCGCCAACATCGATCCCTCGGTGGAAGAGGCGGTGTGCCGCGAGTTGGGCCTGACCCCCGAGCCGGCCAGTACCCAGGTCATTTCCCGCGACCGCCACGCCCATTTTTTCAACACCCTGGCCGTGATTGCCGGCTCCATCGAAAAGATTGCGGTGGAGATCCGCCATCTGCAGCGCACCGAGGTGCTGGAAGCCGAGGAGCCCTTCACCAAGGGGCAGAAGGGCAGCTCCGCCATGCCGCACAAGCGCAACCCGATCCTGTCGGAGAACCTGACGGGTTTGGCGCGGCTGGTGCGCGGCTATGCGGGCATGGCCCTGGAGAACATCGCCCTCTGGCACGAGCGCGACATCTCCCATTCCTCCGTGGAGCGGGTGATCGGGCCGGATGCCACCATCACGCTGGACTTCATGCTGCATCGGGTGAGCGGGCTCATCGAAAACCTGGTGGTCTACCCCGAGAACATGCTGAAGAATCTCAACCAGATGCACGGCCTCATCTTTTCGCAGCGGGTGCTGCTGGCCCTCACCGAGAAGGGCGCGCTCCGGGAGGATGCCTACCGCTGGGTGCAGCGCAACGCCATGCGCGTCTGGGAGGCGGGCGAGGACTTCAAGTCCCTGCTGGCCCGGGATCCGGACGTGAGCGGCAAGTTGAGCCCGGCCGAGCTGGATGAGCTCTTCAGCCTGGATTACCACACCAAGGAGATCGACCGGATCTTCGAGCGGGTGTTCGGGCCGTCCCTTTCCGTGTAAGCCGGGCGCGCCCGGCCTGGAGCCATAGCATGCAAAAAGGCGAGCAACTGTACGAGGGCAAGGCCAAGGTGGTGTACGCCACCGACGACCCCCAGCGCCTCATCCTGCACTTCAAGGACGATACCTCCGCTTTCGACGGCGAGAAGGTGGAACGCTTGGCCCACAAGGGCGAGGTGAACAACAAGTTCAACGCCTTCATCATGCAGAAGCTGGCGGCGGCGGGCATCCCCAATCACTTCGAGCGCCTGCTCTCCGAGCGGGAGAGCGTAGTCAAGCGTTTGGAGATGATCCCGGTGGAGTGCGTGGTGCGCAACGTCACCGCGGGCTCCATCTCCCGACGCCTCGGCGTGCCCGAAGGCATGGAACTCGATCCGCCTACCTTCGAGTTCTTCCTCAAGAACGACGCTTTGCATGATCCCATGGTCAACGAGTCGCACATCCGTGCCTTCGGCTGGGCCACGGAAGAAGAGGTGGCACGCATGAAGGAGCTCACCTACAGGGCCAACGAGGTCCTGAAGAAGCTCTTTGCCGACGCCGGGCTGATCCTGGTGGACTTCAAGCTGGAATTCGGCCGCTTCGACGGCCAGGTGCTGCTCGGCGACGAGTTCAGCCCGGATGGTTGCCGCCTGTGGGATGCGCAGACGCGCGAGAAACTGGACAAGGATCGCTTCCGCCGCGGCTTGGGGGGCGTGGTGGAGGCGTATCAGGAGGTGGCGAGGAGGCTGGGGGTGGCGTTGTAGCCTGGGCTGCGCTTGCGGCTGGAGTTAGGTGCCGGGGGTTGCCCGGCGGCAATCGGCTTTTTGCCGCTCGTTGCGTTCGCATTCTTGGACGCGCAAGCGAGTAGGTTGGGCTGCACCTGCGTAGCCCAACGGGTTTAAGGTAGGAGCGAGCTGGCTCGCGATCCGCCACCCCGGCCGCCGCCCGATCGCGGGCCAGCCCGCTTCTACAGCCTAAGCTGCCGGCCCGCTAGGCTTGGCATGGCGACGCAGCCGCCCGGAACACCCGCTCTCTGGGGGAGAGGGCAGGGTGAGGGGACGGTAGTGCGAAGGCCCGGCCATCGCCCCTGGACCGCGCTGCCGCCGCCAGCCGTAGGAGCGGGCTGGCCCGCGATCAGCATAGCGACCGCCGCCGAGTCACGGGCCAGTCCGCTCCTACCCTCCCGTGAACCCGCGCGGCCCAGTTTGCTGCCGTGGCAACGATGGCACGGCGCCCGCGCGCCGCATGCTCTTCTGCCAGGAACGGGCGGGATGGGGACGATTTGGATTCGGCGGTCCCTGTTCCTTAATCATCTGCTCCGCGTGCGGGAGGTCACTGCATGTACATCCCCTCTGCTTTCAAGGAAAGCTCGCTGCCGCGCTTGCAGGCGTTCGTGCAGGACCATCCTTTCGCCGCCCTGGTGACTTGCCCGTCCGAGCGCTCCGGAGCGGGGCCCTTTGCGAGTCATGTGCCGCTGCTGCTGAATGCCGATCGGGGAGCGCAGGGCGTGCTGCGCGGGCATGTGGCGCGGGCCAATCCGCAGTGGCGGCACTTCGCGCCAGCGCGGGAGGTGCTGGCGATTTTCCATGGGCCGCATGCCGCCGTGTCTTCCGCCTGGTACGAGGAACCGGCTGCGGCTGTGCCGACCTGGAATTACGCGGCGGTGCATGTCTATGGCCGGGTCCGGCTGATCGCGGACACGGAGGAGGCACTTGTCCTGCTGCGGGACATGACGGCGCGCTTCCAGCCCGAAGGCGGCCATGTGCCGCTGCAGCCCCCTGCGGCGCGCACGCAGCAGCTGCTGTCCGCCATCGTGGCTTTCGAGATCGACATTACCCGCTGGGAAGGCAAGTTCAAATTGGGCCAGAACCGTTCCGCGGCGGACCGCCGGCGCATTCGGGAGGCGTTGCGGGAGCGGGGTGGGCATGATGATCTGGCGCTGGCGGAGATGATGCAGACGTTGGATAATTAGCGTTTTGCCACGTCTGTTTCGCAAATGCGAGGTTGCGCTTGCGAAGACGGTTGCGCCGAGCTGCGCTGCCGGCACGCGCTCTCGTCCCAGGCGGCGCACCTCTCGATATCCACCGGGTTTGAAAAGGTCGAACCATGCTCCAAATTCGCGGCTCCGCTGCCCTGTCTCCCTTCCGTCTGGACAAGCTGATGTCCGCCCTGCGGGAAAAAACTCCGCACATCCGCCATGTTTACGCCGAATTCGTCCACTTTGCTGAGTTGGGCGGTGATCTGGGCGCGGATGAGCACATTGTGCTGGAGCGTCTGTTGACCTACGGCCCCAGGCTGGCGGAGGAGGAGCCCGTCGGGCAATTGTTGCTGGTGCTGCCGCGCTTCGGCACCATCTCGCCCTGGTCCAGCAAGGCCACCGACATCGCCCGGCATTGCGGTCTCGAAAAAATCAGGCGCCTGGAGCGGGGCGTGGCCTTCTATGTGCGCAAGGCGGACGAGAGCGCCCTGACGTCCGCCGAGCGGGCGGCGCTGCTGCCCCTGATCCACGATCGCATGACCGAGATGGTGGTGGACGATCTGGCCGATGCCGAGGGCCTGTTCCGGCACGCCGAGCCGGCGCCCCTGCAGACCGTGGATGTCCTGAACGGCGGCCGGGCGGCGCTGGCGCAGGCCAATCTGGCCTGGGGCCTGGCCTTGAGCCCGGACGAGATGGATTATCTGGTGGAGAATTTCACCCGCATGGGGCGCAACCCCACGGACGTGGAGCTCATGATGTTCGCCCAGGCCAATTCGGAGCATTGCCGCCACAAGATCTTCAATGCCGAATGGGTCATCGACGGCGAGCGGCAGGAACTGTCCCTTTTCGCCATGATCCGCAATACCCACCGGCAGCATCCCGCGGGCACCCTGTCCGCCTACAAGGACAACGCGGCGGTGATCGAGGGCTTCGCCGTCGAGCGCTTCTTCCCCGACCCCGAAACCCAGGGCTATGCTTACCATGCCGAGGATACCCACATCCTCATGAAGGTGGAGACCCACAATCACCCCACCGCCATCTCGCCTTTCCCGGGGGCGGCGACCGGGGCCGGCGGCGAGATCCGCGACGAGGGCGCCACCGGCCGCGGCGCCAAGCCCAAGGCGGGGCTCAGCGGCTTTTCCGTGTCCAACCTGCGCATTCCCGGTGCCGAGCAGCCCTGGGAACAGCCGGCCTACGGCAAGCCGGAACGCATCGCTTCGGCGCTGGACATCATGCTGGAAGGCCCCATCGGCGCGGCGGCCTTCAACAACGAGTTCGGGCGTCCCAGCATCTGCGGCTACTTCCGCACCTTCGAGCAGGCGGTGGCCGGCGAAGTGCGCGGCTATCACAAGCCCATCATGCTGGCCGGCGGCCTGGGCAACATCCGCCCCCAGCACGTGCAAAAGCGGGAGATCCCGGCGGGCGCCTATCTCGTCGTGCTGGGCGGGCCGGCCATGCTGATCGGCCTGGGCGGCGGCGCTGCCTCCAGCGTGGCCACCGGCGAGGGCCAGGAGGAGCTGGATTTCGCCTCGGTGCAGCGCGGCAACCCGGAGATGCAGCGCCGCGCCCAAGAGGTGATCGACCGGTGCTGGCAGTTGGGTGAGGCCAATCCCATCGTGTCCATCCACGATGTGGGGGCGGGCGGCCTGTCCAATGCCCTGCCGGAACTGGTGAACGATGCCGGCCGCGGCGGACGCTTTCAGCTGCGCAGCGTGCCCAACGAGGATCTGGGCATGTCGCCCATGCAGATCTGGTCCAACGAAGCCCAGGAGCGCTACGTGCTGGCCGTCGGCCAGGAGCATTTCGAACGCTTCCGGGCCCTGTGCGAGCGCGAGCGTTGCCTTTATGCGGTGGTGGGCGAAGCCACCGCCGAGCAGCGCCTGGTGCTCGAAGACAGCTACTTCCGCAACACCCCCATCGACATGGAGCTGAGCGTGCTGCTGGGCAAGCCGCCGCGCATGACCCGGGTCGTGCAGCGTTTGCCGCGCCCGGCGGTGCCCCTCGACAGCACCGGCATCGAGCTGCGGGAGGCGGCCTACCGGGTGCTGCGCCTGCCGACCGTGGCGGACAAGCGCTTTCTGATCACCATCGGCGACCGCAGCGTCGGCGGGCTGGTCTGCCGCGACCAGATGGTCGGCCCCTGGCAGGTGCCGGTGGCCGACGTGGGCGTCACCGCCATGAGCTTTACGGGCTATCGAGGCGAGGCCATGAGCATGGGCGAGCGCACGCCGATGGCACTGCTCGATCCGGCCGCCAGCGGCCGCATGGCCATCGGCGAGGCGCTGACCAACCTGGCGGCGGCCCGCGTCGAGCGCCTGGAAGACGTGAAGCTGTCTGCCAACTGGATGGCGCCGGCCGGCCACCCGGGCGAGGACGCCGGCCTCTATGACACGGTCCGGGCCGTGGGCATGGAGCTGTGTCCGGCGCTCGGCATCGCCATCCCGGTGGGCAAGGATTCCATGTCCATGAAGACGGTCTGGCGCGAGGGCGGGGAGGACAAGGCGGTCACCGCGCCCCTGTCCCTGATCGTGTCCGCCTTTGCCCGGGTGCCGGACGTGCGCAGGACCCTGACGCCGCAGCTACGCGCCGATCCGCAGACGGATCTCTTCCTCGTCGACCTCGGCGCCGGCCGCAACCGGCTAGGCGGCTCGGCGTTGGCCCAGGTCTACAAGCAGCTGGGCGACACACCGCCCGATCTCGACGATCCGCAGCTCTTCAGAGGCTTTTTCGCCGCCGTGCAGCAGTTGAACGAGGCCGGCTTGGTGCTGGCCTACCACGACCGCTCCGACGGCGGCCTCTTCGCCACCCTCTGCGAAATGGCCTTCGCCGGGCACTCGGGCCTCGACGTGCAGCTCGACGGCCTGGGCGACGAGCCGCTGGCCGTGCTCTTCAGCGAAGAGCTCGGCGCCGTGCTGCAGACCCCTCGCGCGGCACGGGAACGGGTGCTGGCCGTGCTCGGTCAGCACGGATTGGCAGCCGTCAGCCACTGCATCGGCGCACCCGCGAGCGACGACCGCATCGTTTTTCGCATGGGCGGGCGCGAGGTGCTGGCGGACAGCCGCATCGATCTCCAGCGCGCCTGGTCGGAGACCAGCTACCGCATGCAGTCCCTGCGCGACAACCCCAAGTGCGCCCAGGAGGAGTACGATGCCCTGCTGGACGCCGAGGATCCCGGCCTGCATGCTCATCTGAGCTTCGATCCCGACGAGGACGTGGCCGCGCCCTATCTCAACCTGGGCACCCGGCCGCGGGTGGCCGTCCTGCGCGAACAGGGCGTCAACGGCCAAGTGGAGATGGCGGCGGCCTTCGAGCGCGCCGGCTTCGCCGCCGTGGACGTGCACATGAGCGACATCATCGCCGGGCGGGTCAGTCTGCAGGATTTCCGCGGCTTCGTCGCCTGCGGCGGCTTTTCCTACGGCGACGTGCTGGGCGCCGGCGAGGGCTGGGCCAAGTCCATCCTCTTCAATGCTCGCGCCCGCGACGAGTTCGAAGCCTTCTTCCAGCGCAGCGACAGCTTTGCCCTCGGTATCTGCAATGGTTGCCAGATGATGTCGAACCTGCACGAGATCATCCCCGGCGCCGAGCTGTGGCCGCACTTCGTGCGCAACGAATCGGAGCAGTTCGAGGCCCGGCTGGCGCTGGTGGAGGTGCCGGAAAACCCGTCCATTTTCTTCCGAGGCATGGCCGACTCGCGCATGCCCATTGCCGTGGCCCACGGCGAAGGCCGGGCCGAATTCCGCGATCCGGCGCAACTGGACCAGGCGCTGGCGTCCGGGATCGTGGCCATGCGCTGGGTGGATCACCGCGGCCAGCCGACCCAACGCTATCCTTTCAACCCCAATGGCTCGCCCAGCGGCATTGCCGGGCTGACCACGCCCGATGGACGCTTCACCGTTGCCATGCCGCATCCGGAGCGCGTGTTCCGGGCGATACAGCACTCATGGCGGCCGGACGATTGGAGCGAGGATGGCCCGTGGATGCGGATGTTCAGGAATGCGCGCGTGTGGACCCAGTGAGGAGCCGATGAGCAGAAAAGCCACTCCGATGAAGCGCGTACGCCTTTGGTAAGTTGCCTGCGCCGGCCGATGCCAGCAAACTCGGTAAATGAGCGGTGTTTTACAGAAAACCGTCTTTACTTACATGCAAGGGCAAAAGGAGCGCGTAATGTACAACATTCTGTATATCATCGGCGCCATCGTGGTCATCGTGGTGGTTTTGCGGGTATTGGGTTTGATGTAGCGCGACAGGACGCTGACGATCCCTATGGGGCCTTTCTTGCGGCACGGGTGTCGCTGACTGCGCCGTGGCGCACCCGCAAGCAGGGGGAATATGGGTTGTTGGAGGGTGCCCGAGAAGCGGCGGGCCATGGTGGAACCTGCTTGGTAATCGCAACAGGAAAATACAGGCTTTGGGCGGTTTTTCGAACCCGGCGCCAAATGCAACAAAGCCCGTCCCGCATCGGCGGGACGGGCTTGAATCAGTATTTTAACGAGGAATCACTCGGCTGGTCTGCAGACCCTTCGGACCCCGCGTTACTTCGAATTCGACTCTCTGGCCTTCGGAGAGGGTTTTGAAGCCGTTGATCTCAATGGAGGAAAAATGGGTGAAGACGTCCTCGCCGCCATCGGTGGGGGTGATGAAGCCATAGCCCTTCGCATCGTTGAACCACTTCACGGTACCGGTTTGCATGTGTCGTCCTCTTGCTCGTTTGAATGTTGCAATAAAGCCTGTAAACAGTGCTGATTAGAAGGATGCTGTACCCCCGGCGAATGACGGTTTCCAGCCGACCCGAAATCTATCCTCCCGCAGCTTGTTGCCCGAAGCATGTTCGGTAATATGTTTTTAGCCTTTAAAGGTGGTTCCAGCAATAAGCCTTTAGTTCTACGAAATAATCGCCTGTCTGTGGAGATGCGCCATGGAGCATGAAGAATCGCTGGAAGCGCTGTTTCTCGATGAAGCCGAGGAGGCGGTGGCTGCGTTGCCGGATTGGGTGCAGGCGCAAATGAGCAATGTCGCCTTTTTCGTGGAGGCCTATCCGAGCGCCGAAGTCCAGGCCAGCCTGGGCGTGGAGGATCCTTACGATCTGCTTGGCCTTTACACCGGCACGCCCTTGCCCGATCGGGGCGGGCAATACGGTTACGGGAATCTGCCCGACGCCATTTACCTGTATCGTGAGCCCATCCTGGCTTATTGCGAGGAGACCGGGGAGGATCTGCGGCATTGCGTCCGCCACGTGGTGGTGCATGAGGTCGGCCACTACTTGGGCCTGTCCGACGCGGAGATGGAGGCGATAGAAAAAAGTTAGCCCGCCATGGGCGGGCCAACACTTCAATGAAACGGGTGCTGCCTTTAGCGCTTGGCCTGAGCCCGTTTGGTTTCGGTTTGTCCTTGCTGATAGGCCAGTTCCGCCTGGATCTTGGCCTCCTTCGCCAGCTGTTCGGCCTTGTCGAATTCGTTCTTCTTGTAGGCGTCCTGGGCGTCCTTCATCAGTTTCTCCGTGGTGGTCCACAGATAATGGATGGAGTCGGCCTGGGCCACGGCTGCCTGGGCCTCCTTCAGCGCCTGGTCAGCACTGGCCTGGTCTGCCAACGCGGGCAGGGAGGCGAAGAGCGCCGCGCCCGCGGCAACGGCGGTCAAAAGCTTTTTCATGCACATCTCCTTCAGTCCGGATGGTTTCAAGCGCTTTCCTCGTGCGCTTTTAAGCATAGATCCTGTGCCGGCTTTTGCCAAGCGAGGCTGACTCTGCGGCAGCGGATGCTGCGATTTTCCCGCAGGGGAGTTATGCTATATTAAAGATAAGATCAAGCTGACCGGTAAGACGGGTCACGACAGGATGCTAAAATGATTGACGCAGACGGCTACCGTCCCAATGTGGGGATGATAATTTGCAATGACAAGGACGAAGTGCTGTGGGCGCGCCGCATCGGAGAGCGCTCCTGGCAGTTTCCGCAGGGCGGCATGCACCCCCACGAGAGCCCGGAAGAAGCCATGTTTCGGGAGCTGAAGGAGGAGGTGGGTACCGACAAGGTCGAAATTCTGGGGCGTACCCGCAACTGGCTGCGCTACGAGCTCCCCTACAGCCGTCACCGTGCCCGCTCGCGCACCCGCTACCGCGGCCAGAAGCAAATCTGGTTCCTGTTGCGCTTTGCCGGTGATGAAGAGGAGATCAACCTGGCCACCGCCCGGCCTGAATTCGACGAGTGGCGCTGGGTGGACTACTGGTCGCCCATCGACGAGATCATCGAGTTCAAGCGCCAAGTCTATCAGCAGGCCCTATGCGAACTGGCGCCCTTGCTGGGCAAGGCGGTGCCGTCGGGGCGCTGGGCAGTGCGTAGCGGGAGCGTGTAGGGGAAACGCGGAGATGTTGCCGCGGAGCGCTTCAAGCGCTCTGGCGGGGACTGCGGAGGTGCAGGCGCCCTCCTGGCCGGAGCCGGGAGGGCGCTCTCGTTTCGGCCTTACTTTTTCATGGACTTGATGGCGAAATAGGCCGACATGACCCCGACCATGCCCACCGCGAAAGCAACGGTGAAGACCGACAGCACTCCAGTGCTCGTGCTAAACAGGACATCCAGCATTGTAGCCTCCTTGGGTGTTTGTGGCGGTTCCATGATACTGCCAAGATAAAAAAATATAAAGGTATTTTTATTTTGTAAAGAGGCGTGCCGATGCCGGGGGCGTGCAACGCACCCGAAGCGGGGAGGCTAGGCGGCAACCCTCCGTCCGTGCGTCGGGAGAGCGGCCGGAATGTTGCCTATTTGCCTGAAGCCTTGAGGAACAGGAAAACGGCCAAAGAGATCAGTACGACAATGATGCCGACGAAAGCTGCCAGACTCATGATGCCCAGATCGGTATCGAGAAAGTTCAGCATGTGTGTCTCCTTGTCTTTTACCCCACTCTGATTTTAAATCGAATCTCCCGCAAATGAGAATGGCCTGCCTATGCAAGAACTCCTGAGCTTTTTCGATCGCAGCGTATACTGGGTGGAAGGCGGCAACGAGCGTCCGGCCGTGTACTACATCCATGACCGTGAGGCAGGCGGCATCCTGGTGAATGCCCCGCGCTTCTCCCCGGAACGGCTGGCGCAGCTGCGCGCCATCGTGGAGCCGGCCTATCTTTTTCTGCCCAGCCGCCTGGGCGCGCAGGATCTCGGCGCCTGGCAGGCGGCTGGCGTGAAGCTGGTGGCCTACGGCCATGAGGGGCGGGGGCTGGAGGTGCCCATGGATGTCGAGTTGGACAACAAGACCCGCTTCACCCGCACCATGGACTTCCTGCCCATGTCGGGGCGCACGGCCGGCGCCTGCGCCTTGCGCTTCAAGAACAAGCCGGGCGCCATCTTCTTCGGACCGATTCTGGAGCCGGGCGCGGACGGCTGGCCGACGCTGGTGTTCCACCCGGATGATCACTCCGCCGAGTCCCGGCTCTTCGGTGTGCTGGGCTTGCAGGACCTGCATTACGAGTACGCCTTCACCGATCGCTTCGAGCCGGGCGTGACCCGCTACGGTCCCGGCGCCGACGCAGCCATCCAGGCCGCCATCAATCGGGTCCTGGAGAGCTGACGGGGTGGTGCGCTAGCCGTTGCCGGTATTCGCCCGCTCGCTTCTGCTTTCCGGGCGCGGCGGGTAGCGGATGGCCAGGGTACGGGCGCCCACCAGCACGGCCAGGAGCCCGGCGATGGCCAGCAGGTCGGGCCAGGCGAGGCTGTGGCCGTACAAGCCGATGAGGAGTTCGCGCATGATGAAGACGATGGTGACGTCGGCCAGCACGTGCAGGCGGATGCGATGGAACTCCACGTAGTCGGTGAAGGTGCGGAACAGCTCGATGAGGACGAAGACGCCGAGCACATTGATGACCAGCTGGGTAACGCCCTTGCCGGCGCTGTCGACCACCGGAAAGATCAGCATGAGGTCCATGACCAGCTTGTAGAAGCTGATGGCCAGGGTCACCAGCATGACCAGGATCAGGCCGATGACGAGGATGTCCAGAAGCTGCGCGTAAAGGCGCATGGTGCGGTTTTTCAGATCCACTTTCGTTCCTCCCAAAAGCAAAGGGCCCGCGAAAGGCCCTTTGGGTTGAGCGCTCTCAGGCGCCTTGCTTGGCCGCGCTGCGCCGCAGCCGGGACAGCAGGCGGCGGGCCATCTCTCCGAAGAGCTCCGTCTGCGTCGGGTGCGGATGGATGGCGTGGGCCACCTGCTCCAGGGTCAGGCCCGCCGACACCATCATGACCGCCTCGCCGATCAGGGTGTCCGCGTGGTCGGCCAGGAAGTGCACGCCGACGATGCGGTGGCTGCTCTTCTCGGCGACGATCTTGATGAGGCCGTCGGTTTCGCCGGTCATCATGGCCTTGGCGTCGATGCTCATGGGCACCTTGACTTCGGCGCAGTCCAGGCCCCGGGCCTTGGCCTGCTCCACGGACAGGCCCACGAAGGCGGCTTCGGGCCGGGTGAAGATCACGCCGCAATCCTTGGCCTCGTCGTACTTGGCCGGGTGGCCGAGCAGGTTGGAGGCCGCCACGCGGCCCTGCTGGCCCGCCGTGTGCGCCAGCATGAGCCCGCCGATCACGTCGCCGACGGCGTAGATGTGCGGCACGTTGGTGCGGCCGCCGGCATCCACGGCGATGGCGCCGCGCTCGCCGAGCTGCACGCCGGCGGCGGCCAGATTCAGGCCATCGGTCTGCGGACGCTTGCCGGTGGCCATGAGGACCAGATCGCAGTCGAGCCGCTGCTCGCGGCCTTCGCCGTCGGCAAAGCGCACGCGCATGGCGCCGGGCTGGCCGTCGATGGCCTGCACCTTGGCGCTGGTCAGGATCTGCATGCGCTCCTCGGCGGAGAGCAGCTTCGCCAGGGTGGTGGCGATCTCCGCTTCCACTTCGGCCAGGGGCCGGGCCTGGGCTTCCAGCACGGTGACCTCGGCGCCGAAGTCGCGGAAGATCTGCGCCATTTCCATGCCGATGGCGCCGGCACCGATCACGCACAGGCGGCGGGGCGGGGAGGCCAGGTTCCAGACCGTGTCGGAAGTGACGACGCCGCCGCTTTGCAGGCCCTCGGCCGCGCCGGGAATGGGCGGCACGAAGGTCGGGGCGCCGGTGGCGATGACGGCGGCGCCGAAGCTGATCTCGCCAGCGTCCTTGCCCTCGATGCGGACACCATGGGGGCCGGTGAAGCTGGCGAAGCCTTCGAGCACGGCGATCTTCATGCCCTTGTCGGTCTTCAGCGCCATTTCGCCGCGGGTCTGCAGGACCTGCTTGCGGTGGGCCTCCAGGCGCTCCCAATCGAGCTCGGGACGGTCGGTGTTCCCAATGCCCAGCAGAGCGTCATGATGGCGGTCGCGCATGCGGTCGGCGGCCGCGCGCCAAGCCTTGGACGGAATGCAGCCGCGCCACAGGCACTCGCCGCCGGGCAGGGGGGCATTGTTGATCATGGCCACCTTGATGCCGTGCTCGGCCAGTTCGCGGGCGCAGTCCTCGCCGCCCGGGCCGCCGCCGATCACCACCACCTGATAGTCGTAGTCGCCCGCCGGGATGGCCGGACCGGGACTGCCGAGCCAGGACTCCGGCTGCTCGATGACGCGCTTGAGATCCACCAGGAAGGCGGCCGCCTCGGCGCCATTGACCACCCGGTGGTCGGCGGTGATGGTGATGGGCATGCCGCTGGGTCCGGCGGCGGCGATGGCGATGATGGCCGCAGTGCCGGGGGTGACGATGGCGTCGAATTGGGCGACGCCGTACATGCCCATGTTGGAAACCGTGAAGGTGGGGTTGGCGTACTCCTCGGGAGCCAGGCGGCGCTTGCGCGCCCGTTCGACGATGCCGTTCCATTCCTGGTGCAGCGTCTGGACGTCGCGGGCGCCGACATTGCGCAGCACCGGTACCACCAAGCCGCCGCCCTCGGCGGTCACGGCGATGCCGATATCCTGGAAGTCGCGCTCGACGATCTTGTCCACCGGCTGATAGGCGGCGTTGACCAGGGGATGCAGCTTGAGCGCCTCGGCGGCGGCCTTGGCGATGGCCACGGTCACGGACACGCCGTTGGCCTTGGCGGCGCGGATCAGCGCCTCGGGCTGCACGTTGACGGTCACATGGAAGGTCGGCATGGTGAGGCTCGCCGTCATGCTGCGGCTGACCGCCTTTTCGATGGCGCTCATGGGCCGGCCTTCGCCGGGCACCTGGATCTCGGGCAGCTCCCAGCCAGCGGGGGCGGCGGCTGCTTGGCCCGGCCGGGCTTGCAGCACGTCGTTGCCGACGATCAGGCCCTGAGGACCGCTGCCGTTCAGGCCGGCAAGGTTCACATTCAGGCCGCCGGCTAGCTTGCGCGCGTAGGGCGTGGCGAGCTTGCCCGCCGGGCGCGGAGCCGGCTTGCCGCCGGTCAGGATCGGGGCGGCCGCGGATGCCGGTTTGGATGGCGCGGCGGAGGACTGGGTTGTCGCCTGGGTTTCCGGCGCCTTGGCCGCGCCAGCCACTTTCACCGACTCGCTGACCACTTGCTCGGGATGATCCACCAGGTAGCCCATGGCTTCGCCGACGGGCACGACGCTGTCCACGGCGGCCAAGGGGCCGGACAGGTAGCCTTCGCGGAACACCTCCACGTCCATGATGGCCTTGTCGGTCTCCACGGTGGCGACCACGTCGCCGCGATTGATCTTGTCGCCCGGCTGCTTCTCCCAGGACACCACCACGCCTTCGGTCATGGTGTCGGACAGCTGCGGCATCTTGATAGTATAGCTCGCCTCCGCCGGCGCAGCGGCGGGCGCGGCAGTCGGGGCCGCGGTGTTGGGGGTGGGCTCGGCCATGGCCACGGCGCCGCCGGGAGCCACTTGGCCCACTTCCTCCGGCGTGGCCACCAGGTAGCCCATGGCTTCGCCGACGGGCACGACGCTGTCCACGGCGGCCAAGGGGCCGGACAGGTAGCCTTCGCGGAACACCTCCACGTCCATGATGGCCTTGTCGGTCTCCACGGTGGCGACCACGTCGCCGCGATTGATCTTGTCGCCCGGCTGCTTCTCCCAGGACACCACCACGCCTTCGGTCATGGTGTCGGACAGCTGCGGCATCTTGATGACATAAGCTTCGGCCATGCTACACCTTTTTAGTGAGCTGTCAGCGGACCGCCAACCTGTGCGGAAAGACGGGGCCCGCTGTCTGCAAGACTTGGAAAACTGGATTCACGCTGCCTGGCAGCGTGAGCGGGGGCAGCGGGATCAAGCCGCGGCGCCGCCCGCGATGACTACTTACTTGCCGAGCATCCGCAGCACCGCATGCACCACTTGCGAGGCATTGGGAATGGCGGCTTTTTCCAGCTTGTGATTGTAGGGAATGGGCACGTCGGCGGCGTGGATGCGCACCGGGGCGGCGTCCAGCTCGAAGAAGGCCTCTTCGTTGATAATAGCGATCACTTCGGAGCCCACGCCGCACGGTGCCTCGTCTTCCTCCACCACGATGGCGCGGTGGGTCTTGGCCACGCTGGTCTTGATGGCGGCGCGGTCCAGCGGCTTCAGGGCGCGCAGATCGACCACTTCGCAGTCGATGTTGTGATGCTTGGCCAGGAACTCGGCGGCTTCCAGCGCCCAGTGCACGCTGATGTTGTAGCCGAACAGGGAGACGTCCTTGCCGGGACGGATCACCTCGGCGCCTTCCAGGGGCGTGAAGTATTCCTCGTCCGGCACCTCGCCTTTCATGTTGTACATGAGTTCGTGTTCGATGATCACCACCGGGTCGTCGCAACGTACGGCGCTCTTCAGCAGGCCGTAGGCGTCGCGGGGATCGCGGGGAGTGACCACGCGCAGGCCGGAAACGCCCATGAACACTTTCTCCATGCGCGCCGAGTGCTGGGCACCGAGCTGGTGGGCGGTGCCGCCGGGCATGCGGACCACCACCGGGGCCTTGATGCGGCCGCCGGACATGTAGTGGACCTTGGCGGCCACGTTGATGATCTGATCCATGGCCAGCCAGGCGAAATTGACGCTCATGATTTCGATGATGGGACGGCAGCCGATCATGCTGGCGCCAATGCCGATGCCGGTGTAGGAGTTTTCGGAGATGGGCGTGTCGATGATCCGCTCGGGACCGTATTTGGCGTAGAGGCCCTGGGTGGCCTTGTAGGTGCCGCCGGCCACGCCGATGTCCTCGCCCATGGCGAAGACCAGGGGGTCGCGGGCCAGCTCTTCATCGTGGGCCCGCTGAATGGCCTGCCAGTACATCATCTCGCTCATTTGCAACCCCCTTCGACCAACACGTATTTCCCCAGGTCCTCCACCCGCGGTTCGGGGCTTTCCTCGGCGAACTTGATAATGTCGTTTTCGATTTCGTCCAGCACCGATTTTTCCATAGCCTGATAGTCGTCCTCGCTGATGACGCCACGCTCGACGAGCTTGTTCTTGTAGAGCAGGACGGGATCGCGGCGCGCCCACTGCTCCACTTCCTCCTTGCTGCGGTAGGCGCCGGAGTCGGACATGGAATGGCCGCGCAGGCGGTAAGTGAGCAGCTCCAGGAAATAGGGGCCCTGGCCCGAGCGCACGTGGTCGACGGCCTTGCGGGCGGCCTCCATGACTGTTTCGATGTCCTGGCCGTCGTGCTGGCTGGATTCGATGCTGTAGGCGGCGGCGCGCTTGTACTGGTCGGTCACGGCGGTGCAGCGGTAGTCGGCGGTGCCGATGCCGTAGTGGTTGTTCTCGCAGACGAACAGCACGGGTAGATTCCAAATCTTGGCCATGTTCATGGTCTCGTGGAAGGTGCCCTGGTTGTTGGCGCCTTCGCCGAGGAAGCAGATGGAGATCTGGTCGGTGCCCTTCATCTTGATGCCCTTGGCCAGACCTGCCGCCAGCGGGAAGGGGCCGCCCACGAGGGCGTAGCCGCCCATGAAGTTGTAGTCGGGATCGAAGATGTGCATGGAGCCGCCACGCCCGCGGGAGGAACCCGTTTCCTTGCCGTAGAGTTCGGCCATGACCTCGCGCGCCGGCACGCCGGCCTTGATGGCGTGGACGTGATCCCGATAGCCCGTAATGACGTAGTCGTGGCCGGGACGGGCGGCCTCCAGCACGCCGATGGCGCAGGCCTCCTGGCCCGGGTACAGATGGAGGAAGCCACCGATTTTACGTTCATGGTAGGCTTCCGCGCAGCGCTCCTCGAAGCGGCGCGCAAAAAGCATTTCGCGCAGTAGGCGTTTCTGATCTGCGGCGTCCATAGTTCTCCCTAATGATATGCGCGGACGGTAGCGTCCGGTTACGGCTCGCACCCTCCTGGAGCAAAGCTGGTTTGTTTTTCGCCAACTGCGAAAAACGGCATATCATCGGATGGAACCGCAGGTGCGTCAAGCCGGGGCGCGAGCGCCGGCGCCCCAGGGGTTTCGCAAGCATCTGAAAGGATTGATTTTTATGAAGAGGGTTGCTGTTCCGCCAGCATGGCGTTGAGGGCGCGCACATCGTCTTCGGTCAGCACGCCGGCGGCCTGCTTGAGCTGCACGCGGGCCAGGACATGATTGTAGCGGGCATCGTTGAGATTGCGCTCGGCGCTGGCGAGGGCCTGCACGGCGTTGAGCACGTCCACGTTGGTGCGGGTGCCGATCTCGCGGCCCTTGCGGGTGGCCTCCAGGCTGACCTGGGCACTGCGCACCTGCTCCTGCAGGGCTTTGAGGGTGGCCATGCTGTCCTGCAGCCGCAGGAAGGCGGTCTCGGTATTCAGGCGGATCTCGTCGCGGAGATCTTCCAGTTGATAACTGCTTTGCTGGGCGCGGGCGCGGGCCTGGCGGGTGCGGGCGCTGATCTCGCCGGCATCGTAGAGCGGCATCGTCAGGTTCAGGCCGGCGAACCAGTCGTCGGTCTTGATGGTGCCGGTGAAGCCGCCCTTGTTGTGCACGTAGCCGCCGTCCAGGGTGACGACCGGCCAGCGTTCGCGGCGGGCGATTTCCACCTGCTCGGTGGCGATGTTGAGCTGCTCGCGGGCGGCGGTGAGCAGGGGTTGGTTGGCCTCGGCGCTGGCGATCCAGGGCCCGACCGTGGCTGGTTGCGGGCCCATGGGCTCGAACTGGGCCAGGCTGGCCACGCTGGTGATCGGCTGCTGGGTCAGGCGATACAGCTGCTGCTCGGCGATGCGGCGGTTGTTTTGCGCCTGGATGAGCGCGGCTTCGGCGCCGCTGACCCGCGCTTCGGCTTCGCGCACCGAGATGATTTCGCCGGTGCCGGCCTTCAGAAAGGCCTGGGCCTGGCGTAGCAGGGCCTCCAGGCGATTCTTCTCGCTCTGGGCGATGCGCTCCTGCTCCTGGGCATTGAGCAGGGCGAAGTATGCCTGGGTGACGCGCAGGATGAGGTTTTGCTGGGCCGCCAGCAGGTTGGCCTGGGCGCCGCGGATGTCCGCCCGGGCCGCACGCAGGGCGACCCAGCTCTGGCCGTTGAAGACCGGCTGGCTCAGGGTGATGCTGTAGTTGTTGCCGGTGAAATGGGTGGTGGTGCCCGGTCCGAAGCCACTCAAGGTCAGCCGGTGGCGGTTGATGCCCGCGGCGGCATCCACCTTGGGCAGCAGGGCGGCGCGCGCCAGCGGCAGGTTTTCCTGGGATACAGCGATCTGCGCCCGTGCCTGTCCCAGTTGCGGATCCCGCTTGGCGGCCAGCTCATACACGGTCCACAGGTCTGCCCCGTGGGCGAGTGGGAAGGCCAAGCCGAGGGTCGCGGCCAGAGAGAGCCGAAGCACGTTCTTGATGCGCATGGGTTTGACCTCTTGTCAGCGGAAATGCCGGTGGGTATAGTGTGCTGACCGACCGGTCAGTTCGTCAAGAGTGACTTGTTATTTGCATGCTGCCGCACGGCTCGTCCAGGCGGCGTGGCGGCATTGGAGCATCCGATTATGGCCAAGCCTTCTTCCAGGGGCGCTGGCGCCGCAGAAAATTCTGATGGCGCGCGCCGCATTTTACAAGCCGCCGAGAGTCTCTTCGCCGAGCAGGGCTTCAGTGCCGTCTCCATGAGCGCCATCGCGGAGACCGCCGGAGTCAGCAAGGCGAACATCTATCATCACTTTGCGACCAAGCAGGAACTCTACATGGCGGTATTGCGCGAGGCTTGCTCGGTGACCAGCGGTCTGCTCAACGACATGGAGGCGCAGGGCGTGCCGCTCAGAGAATCCCTGCCCCGCTTTGCCCACGCCCATCTGTCATCCCTGCTGGAACGCGCCGAATTCGCCCGCCTGGTGTTGCGGGAGCTGCTGGAGGAGGGGCCGAAGCGCGGCAAGGAACTGGCGGAGCAGGGCTTCGCCCCGTCCTTTGCGCGCCTGGTGGGCATCATCCGCGGCGGCCAGGCCAGCGGGGAATTGCGCGCGGATCTGGATCCGGCCATGGTGGCCACCCTGCTGATCGGCGCGGACGTGTTCTTTTTCGAGGCGCAGAACGTGCTGCGCCACTATCCCGAAGTGGACTTCGCGGAAAATCCACGGCGTTACACGGATATGCTCATCGATATCCTGTTACACGGCATATTGCCGTCCCCGGCCCGCTAGCCGGGTGCCGGCGGGCGGCAGCCGAGCGGCTTTGTACAGTCTTCGACCACAAAGGATTTGAACATGATCAGACCAGCTTCTTGGGCGCTCGTCCTGAGTGTCGTCCTGATGGCGGCGGCTTGCGGTAAGAAGGAGGAACAGCAGGCTCCCAAGGGGTCGCAAGGCACGCCCATCACGACGGTGCAGGCGCAGGCGCAGAACATCGAGGTCATTCAAAAATCGGTCGGTCAGGTGGACAGCGAATCGGCGCCGCAGGTAGCGGCCGAGGTGGCCGGGCGGGTCCTGCGCATTGCCGCTGATGAAGGCGACGTGGTGCGCAAGGGCCAGGTGCTGGCGCAACTGGACCCCCAGGATCGGCAGATCGCCCTGCGCGCCGCCCAGGCGGAGGTCGATCGCCTGCGGGCCTTGATCGCCAATCAGCAGCGCACTGTCGGGCGCTATGAGCAGTTGATTCAGGAGCAGTACATTCCTCGCAATACCCTGGATGATGCCCAGACTCAGCTGCATGTCTTGCGTGAGCAACTGGCCAGCGCCCAGGCGCAGGTGGCCAATGCCAGCCGGGAGCTGCGACTGGCCCGTGTGACCGCGCCCATCGATGGCCGGGTCCAGACCCGCATGGTGAGCCAGGGCGACTACGTGACGGTCGGCAAGCCGCTATTCCAATTGGTGAGCCTGCGCGAGCTGCGGGTGCATCTGCCGTTTCCGGAAACGCTAGCCGGGGAGCTGAAGCCGGGCTTGCCAGTGCGTCTGAGCGCGCCGACCGATCCGGGCAAGGTGGTCGAGGGGCGGGTGACCGAAGTGCGCCCGGCGGTGAGCGTAGCCAGTCGGGCCGTGGACGTCATCGTGGCCGTCACCAATCCGGGCGACTGGCGTCCGGGGGTGAGCATCAACGGCGAACTCATCCTGGCCGAACGTGCCGATGCGGTGATGGTGCCGGAGCAGAGCGTGGTGCGCCGGCCGGCCGGCGACGTGGTGTACGTGATCAGAGACGGTCGTGCCCAGCAGCGCGTGGTCAAGACCGGGATCCGCCGCGACGGCCAGGTGGAAATCACCTCCGGCCTGGCGGCGGGCGAGACGATCGCCAATGAGGGGGCAGGCTTCCTGAGCGACAAGGCGCCGGTCGTCGTGCGGGGGGCGCGTCAATGACTTTGCCCGAGCTGTCCATCAAGCGCCATGTCCTGGCGTTCATGTTGTCGGCTGTGCTGGTGCTGTTCGGCATCGTCAGCTTTCAACGCCTCGGCCTGGACCGTTTCCCCCAGATCGACTTTCCGGTCGTGTCGGTGACCACTACTCTGCGGGGCGCCAATCCGGATGTCATCGATGCCAGCATCACCAACATCATCGAAAGCCAGGTCAACAGCGTGCCGGGTATCGACCACATCCAGTCGAGCTCCTCGCCTGGCGTATCCGTGGTGAATATCACCTTCGATCTGGACAAGGACGTGGACATCGCCTTCAACGAGGTGCAGGCCAAGGTCAACCAGATCCTCAGCCAGTTGCCGGAGGATGCGGATCCGCCGGTGGTGGCCAAGGTGGAGACGGAGTCCTCGCCGATCCTGTGGTTGTCACTGCAGGGCGACCGCACTCAGCAGCAGCTCAATCAATATGCCCGCAACGTGCTGAAGAAGCGTCTGGAGACCATCGACGGCGTGGGTGAAGTGCGCATCGGCGGCCGGCGCGACCGCACCATCCGGGTCAACATCCAGCCGGCCAGCCTGACGGCCTACGGGCTGACGGTGCAGGATCTGGTCAACGCCTTCCAGCAGGAGCACTTCCAGTTGCCGGGTGGTTTCCTGGTGGGCGACAAGACGGAAAACCTGATCAAGCTGGATCTGGAGTACCATGATCCGGAGCAGTTGCGGCAGATGGTGGTAGGCTACAAGGACAATGCGCCGATCCACCTGGGCGACGTGGCCCAGGTGGAGGATGCCTTGGAGGACTTCCGCCAGTTGGCGCGCTACAACGGCAAGCCGTCGGTGGGCTTGGGTATCGTCAAGATTGCCAATACCAACACGGTGGCCATCGTCGACGAGGTGAAGCGGCGCCTGAACGAGGAGATCCTGCCCGATCTGCCGCCCGGCATGACCATTTCCATTGCTGTGGACAATTCCGTCTTCATCTTGGAGCTGATCCGCGCCCTGGAGGAGCATCTGATCCTCGGTACGCTGCTGGCGGCCTTGGTGGTCTGGCTCTTTCTCAAGAGCTTCCGCTCCACGGTGATCATCTCGCTGGCCATCCCGGTGTCGCTCTTCGGCGCCATCGCGGTCATGTATTTCGCCGGCTATACCTTCAACTCCATGACTATGCTCGCGCTGCTGCTGCTGATCGGCGTGGTGGTGGACGACGCCATCGTGGTGCTGGAGAACATCTATCGCCATCGCGAGCACATCGACCCGGACCCCGTGAGCGCCGCCCTGAACGGCACCAATCAGGTGATGTTCGCGGTGATGGCGGCCACCCTCACCCTGGTGTCCATTTTCGCGCCGGTGATCTTCATGGGCGGCATCATCGGTCGCTTCTTCCAGTCCTTCGCGGTGGTGGTGACCTTTGGCGTGCTGGTGTCCTGGTTCGTGTCCATGACCCTGACGCCCATGCTGAGCTCCCGCTTCCTGGCGGTGCAGAAGCAGCACGGCCGCGTGTACAACGCCCTGGAGAATGCCTTTCTGGCCATGGAGCGGACCTACGGCCGCCTGCTGAGCCTGGGCCTGCGGCATCGCTGGGGCGTGATTCTGCTCACCATCCTGGTGGTGGCGTCGAGCGCCTTTTTCTTCGCCCGCATCGGCAAGGGCTTCGTGCCCGAGGAGGACGAGGGCCGTTTCCTGGTCTTCGTGCGCACGCCGCTCGGCTCCAGCATCGAGTACACCAGCGACAAGCTGCGCGAGGTGGAGCAGGTGCTCGCCCGGAACAAGGCGGTGCAAAGCTACTTCACCGCCGTGGGCCTCGGGCAGGCGGGCCAGGTGAACCAGGGCTTCGCCTTCGTGCGCATGGTGCCGCGCGAGGAGCGCGACATCCGCCAGCAGGATCTGATTCCCCAGATCCAGCGGCAGCTGGCGCAGATCACCGGTGCCCGCGCTTTCGCCGCGCCGGTGCCCATCGTGGCCGGCCAGCGCGGCGAGCCGCTGCAGTTCGTGGTCAGCGGTCCCAACCTGCAGGAGGTGGCCCGCTACAGTCGCGAGATCCAGGAGCGCCTGTCGGCCAATCCCGACATCGGCCGCCTGGACATGGATCTGCAGCTCGATCTGCCGCAGCTCAAGCTGGAGGTGGACCGGGTGCGGGCGGCCAGCCTCGGCCTGTCCACCCGCGACGTGGCCTTCGCGGCCAACGTGCTGGCCGGCGGCCTGGACGTGGCCAAGTACAACGACGATCCGGGCGACGGCGAGCGTTACGACATCCGCCTGAAGGCAGTCGAGTCCGACTTCAAGCAGCCGGCGGACATGAGCCAGATCTATCTGCGCGGCAAGGACGGACAGATGGTGCGGCTGGATACCGTAGCCCGCTTCGACGAAACCTTGGGCCCGGCGGTGATCGGCCGCTATGACCTGCGCTACGCGGCCACCTTCTTCGGCTCGCCCAAGATGCCCCTGGGCGAGGCGGTGAATCTGGTCAAGGCGGCCGGCGAGGAGGTGCTGCCCACCGGCTATTCGGTCAAGTTTCTCGGCCAGGCGGAGGAGTTCGGCAAGACGGTCGGCTATATTCTCTTTGCCTTCGCCATGGCGACGATCCTGCTGTACATGGTGCTGGCCAGCCAGTTCAATTCCTTCCTGCAGCCCTTCATCATCATGATGGCGCAGCCGCTGGCCATGATCGGCGGCATCGCGGCCCTGTGGCTGACGGGGCACAGCCTGAACATCTATTCGATGATCGGCTTGATCCTGCTGGTGGGCCTGGTGGCCAAGAACTCCATCCTGCTGGTGGACATGACCAATCAGTTCCGGGCGGAGGGCAAGGGCATCGACGAGGCGCTGCGCGCGGCCGGGCCGATCCGGTTGCGGCCCATCCTGATGACCTCGCTGACCATCATTCTGGCGCTGCTGCCGGCCGCGCTCGGTCTGGGCGCCGGTGCGGATACCAATGGGCCGCTGGCGGTGGCGGTGATCGGCGGCATGATCACCTCGACCCTGCTGACCCTGGTGGTGGTGCCGGCGGTGTACTCGCTGATGGAGGGCGGCAAAGCCCGCTGGGAGGCGCGCCGCCGCCGCGCCGAGTGAAGCGCGGCCACAAAAAAGGCCCGGCATGAGCCGGGCCTTTGTGCCTGCGGGGGCGGCGCTCAGTAGCGCTTGAAGATTTCGCCCTTCTTGGCGGTCTGGTAGCGCTGTTCCACCACGTCCCAGTCGATGTTGTTCATGAAGGCCTCGATGTAGGCCGGGCGGCCGGCAGCCTTGTGGTCCACCATGTAGGCGTGCTCGAAGACGTCCAGGATCACCAGCGGCTGGAAGCCGGCGACGTTGCCGTCCTCGTGCAGCTGGATGAAGTGGTTGCTGATCTGGTCGGTGGTGGGGTCGTAGTAGGTGACGGCCCAGCCGATGCCGCGGGTCTTGCCGGTGTTCATGAGATCGGTCTTCCAGGCGTCCAGGCTGCCGAACTGCGCGGCGACCGCCTTGGCGAAGCCGGATTCGGGGTTCAGGTTCACGCCCGCCTTCAAGTGCCCGAAGTAGTACTCGTGCAGCACCATGCCGTTGTACTCGAAGCCATAGCGGCGGCGACGGTCGGCATAGGCCATGCTGCCGCTCTGGCCGTTGGCGCGCATGTCCGCCAGTTCCTTGCGCAGCGCGTTGCTCTGGGCGACATAGCCCTTGTACAGGCCCCAATGATCCTCGATCTGCTCGTCCGAGATGCCGTTTAGACCGCTGGGTTTGAGTTCTTCTCGTACGGTGTATTCAAACATGGTAGCCTCCGGGAGATAACGGGTTGGGTGAAGACGGGGTTGGTATTATAGGAGTACGCTCCGTCACTGGCAACGCGAATGCGGATGCGGTGGCCCGCCAGTGGTTTTTCGCAGTAAAATGGCAGAAGTTCTTGTGCTTTGGCTGAACGCGTGACATCCGATTTCCATTTCCGTTTTTGGAGGAATTCATGCAAGAGCGTTCCAACGAAGTGACCTTGCAAGGCGCACCGATCACCCTGCTGGGTCCCCGGCTGCAGCCCGGCGACAAGGCGCCGGTGTTCACCGCCCGCGTGGGCCTGGAGGATGTCTCCAGCGAGCGCTGGGCCGGGCGGCTGCGTTTGATTTCCTCGGTGCCGTCCCTGGATACGCCCGTGTGCGCCAAGCAGGCCACGCGATTCAACGAAACGCTGAGCGACAGGGATGTGGCCGTGCTGGTGGTTTCCCAGGATCTGCCGTTCGCGCAGACCCGCTTCCGGGAGGTGACCGGCATCAAGAACGTAACCTTCCTGTCCGATTACAAGGACAATGATTTCGGCTATAAATACGGTGTCTACATCAAGGAGCACGGCCTGGATCATCGCGCCGTCTTCGTGGTGGACAAGGACGATGTGATCCGCTACGTGGAGTACGTACCGGAACTGACCGATCACCCCAACTACGAGGCCGCGATGGCAGCGGTTAACGCCTTGTTGTGATTGATGTAGAATGAAAACGCGGTGCGGCCCCCGCCGGGGGCCGTTTTTATTTTTGCTCCGATGAGTACCGAGTATTGCCATATGACTGAGCACCTGATGAACACCTATGCGCGCCTGCCTGTGGCCTTCGTGCGCGGGGAAGGGGCATGGTTGTGGGACGAAGCGGGCAAGCGCTACCTGGATGCCTTGTCCGGCGTGGCCGTGTGCGGGCTGGGCCATGCCCATCCGGCGGTGGCGCAGGCCGTTTGCCAGCAGGCCCAGACCCTGATCCACACCTCCAATATCTACCGCATGCCCATGCAGGAGCGGCTGGCGGCCGACCTGTGCCAGCTGTCCGGCCTGGACCAGGTGTTCTTCTGCAACAGCGGCGCCGAAGCCAACGAGGCGGCCATCAAGCTGGCGCGCCTTTACGGCCACGAGGTGCGGCAGGTGGCCGAACCCAAGATCCTGGTCTTCGACGGCAGCTTTCACGGCCGTACCCTGGCGACCCTGAGCGCCACCGGCAACCGCAAGATCCAGCAGGGCTTCGAGCCGCTGGTGAGCGGCTTCGTGCGCAGCCCCTACAACGACTTGGCGGCCGTGGAGGCCCTGGCCCGGGCCAACCCGGATATCGTGGCCGTGCTGGTCGAGCCGGTGCAGGGGGAGGGCGGGGTGCGCCTGCCGAGCGCCGGCTTCCTGCCGGGCCTGCGCGAACTGTGCGACCGCCACGGCTGGCTGCTGATGCTGGACGAGGTGCAGACGGGCATGGGCCGCACCGGGCAGTTCTTTGGTTTTCAGCACTATGCCGGCCTGCGGCCCGACGTCATGACTCTGGCCAAGGGCTTGGGCAACGGCGTGCCAATCGGCGCCCTGCTGGCCCGCGTCGAGGTGGCGCGGCTCTTCGTGCCGGGCAAGCACGGCTCGACCTTCGGCGGCGGGCAACTGGCCATCGCCGCGGCCCAGGCGGTGCTGGACACCATGCGGGCGGAGCAGTTGCCGGCCCGCGCCGAGCGCACCGGCGCCAGCCTGCGGCACAAGCTGCGCCAGCGCCTGGCGGGCATCCTGGACGTGAAGGAGATCCGCGGGCAGGGACTCATGCTCGGCATCGAACTGGGGCGTCCGGCCGCCTCCATCGTGCAGCGGGCCCTGGACCGGGGGGTGCTGATCAACGTGACGGCGGAGCGGGTCATCCGCCTGTTGCCCCCCCTCATTTTCACGGAAGAGCAGGCGGACCTGCTGGTGGAGACGCTCGGCACGCTGCTGGAGGAGGGGCTATGAGCATGCGCCACTTTCTCACCCTGCGCGACCTGAGCCCGGCCGAGCTCAGGCAGATTCTGGCCCGGAGCATCGAGCTCAAGGCCATGCTCAAGGCCGGCGAGCGCCACACGCCCTTCGTCGGCAAGACACTGGCGATGATCTTCGACAAGTCCTCCACCCGTACCCGCGTGTCTTTCGAGGTGGGCATGGCGCAGTTCGGAGGGCATTCCCTGTTCCTGTCGCCGCGCGACACCCAGCTCGGGCGCGGCGAGCCCATCGAGGACACCGCCCGGGTGCTGTCGCGCATGGTGGACCTGGTGATGATCCGCACCTTCGCCCACGAGAAGCTGGAAACCTTCGCGGCGCACTCGCGCGTGCCGGTGATCAATGGACTCACGGATCTGCACCATCCCTGCCAGCTGCTGGCGGACCTCATGACCTACATGGAGCAGCGCGGCGATCCGGCGGGCCGGGTGGTGGCCTATCTGGGCGATGGCGCCAACAACATGGCGCACTCCTGGATCGAGGCGGCCAGCCTCATGGGCTTCACCCTGCGCATCAGCACCCCGGAGGGCTACCGGCCCGATGCCGGGATTCTGGCCGCGGTCGGCGACGCGGCGCAGATCGTCGCCGATCCGCAGGAGGCGGTGCGCGGCGCGGACCTGATCGTCACCGATGTGTGGACCAGCATGGGGCAGGAAGAGGAGGCGGCCGAACGGCGCCTGATCCTGGCGCCCTACCAGGTCAACGGCGCGCTGATGGCGCGGGCCGGGCCGGAGGCCGTCTTCATGCACTGCCTGCCGGCTCACCGGGGCGAGGAAGTCACCGCCGAGGTGATCGACGGCCCGCAGAGCGTGGTCTGGGACGAGGCGGAGAACCGCCTGCACGCGCAAAAGGCGTTGATGGAGTTCCTGCTGGGCGCGCAGGCTGCGGAACGGATGTGACGGGCGCGCGCGGCGCGCGCCCGCTGGAAAAATCGGATTTCAGGAGTGCATCAATGAGTGACGTCAAAAAGGTCGTGCTGGCCTATTCGGGCGGGTTGGACACCTCCATCATTCTCAAGTGGCTGCAGGATACCTACCAGTGCGAGGTGGTGACCTTCACCGCCGACATCGGCCAGGGCGAGGAGCTGGAGCCGGCGCGCGAGAAGGCCCGGCAGTTCGGGGTCAAGGAGATCTTCATCGACGATCTGCGCGAGGAGTTCGTCCGCGAATTCGTGTTTCCCATGTTCCGCGCCAACACCCTCTACGAAGGCGTGTACCTGCTCGGCACCAGCATCGCCCGCCCGCTGATCGCCAAGCGCCAGATCGAGATCGCCCGGCAGGTGGGCGCCGACGCGGTGGCCCACGGCGCCACCGGCAAGGGCAACGACCAGGTGCGCTTCGAGCTCGGCTACTACGGCCTGGAGCCCAACATCCGCGTAATCGCCCCCTGGCGCGAGTGGGACCTCACTTCGCGCGAGAAGCTGCTGGCCTATGCCGACCAGCACGGCATTCCGGTAGCGCGCAACAAGCGCGGCGACAGCCCGTACTCCACCGACCGCAACCTGCTGCACATCTCCTTCGAGGGCCGGGTGCTGGAGGATCCGTGGGTGGAGCCGGACGAGGAGATGTTCGTGCTCTCCGTGTCGCCGGAACGGGCGCCCGACAAGCCCATCTATGTCGAGATCGACTTCGAGGGCGGCGACCCGGTGGCCATCGACGGCGAGCGCCTGTCGCCGGCCAACCTGCTGGCCAAGCTCAACCAGCTCGGCGGCGAAAACGGCATCGGCCGCCTGGATCTCGTCGAGAACCGCTACGTGGGCATGAAGTCGCGCGGCGTCTACGAGACCCCCGGCGGCACCATCCTGCTGACCGCCCACCGGGCCATGGAGTCCCTGACCCTGGACCGTGAGGTGGCGCATCTCAAGGATGAACTCATGCCGCGCTACGCCAGCCTCATCTACAACGGCTACTGGTGGGCGCCGGAGCGCAAGATGCTGCAGGCCATGATCGACGCCTCCCAGGCGAACGTGAGCGGCACGGTGCGCCTGAAGCTCTACAAGGGCAACGTGACCGTGGTGGGCCGCAAGTCCGCCAAGAGCCTCTTCGATCCGCACATCGCCACCTTCGAGGAGGACTTCGGCGCCTACAACCAGGCCGATGCGGCGGGCTTCATCAAGCTCAACGCCTTGCGCATGCGCATCGCCAAACGCTTACAGGGGTAGACCATGACGGAACGATTCGAGGGCGTCAGCATCGTCAAGAAAGCCAACGTCTATCACGGCGGGCAGTGCACCTCCCGCACCGTGATCTTCCCGGACGGCGAGATGAAAACGCTCGGCATCATCCATCCGGGCACCTACCGTTTTTCCACCGAGGCGCCGGAGCATATGCAGGTCATCGCCGGCCACGCGCGCTACAAGCTGGCCGACGAGACCGAATGGCACGAGGTGCAGGCGGGCGACAGTTTCGCGGTGCCGGGCAACAGCCACTTCGACATCGAGGTGCTGGATCTGCTGGATTACGCCTGCAGCTACGGCTAGGCGGCTTGACACCGGATTGCGTGCGAAAGAGGAGAGGACGATGAGAATGCTGCATACGATGATTCGCGTGGGCGATCTGGACCGTTCCATCGCTTTCTATACGGAGATCCTGGGCATGCGGCTGCTGCGCCGTCATGATTACCCGGAGGGCAAGTTCACCCTGGCCTTCGTGGGCTATGGTGACGAAGCGCAGCACAGCGTGATCGAGCTGACCCACAACTGGGGCGTCGACCACTACGAGCTGGGCACGGGGTTCGGCCACATCGCCATCGAGGTGGACGATGCCTATGCCGCCTGCGACGAGATCCGGCGGCGCGGCGGCAAGGTGGTGCGCGAGGCCGGTCCCATGAAGCACGGCACCACCGTGATCGCCTTCGTGGAAGACCCGGACGGCTACAAGATCGAGCTGATCCAGCACAAGCAGCAGGGGCTGGAAGAGCTGCCGGCCTGACGGGGAGCGGGATGCGACCGCTCCCCGGGTGCCGAGGCCGGCCAGGGATGGCCGGCGCGGGCGGGCACTCGTGCCCGCTTTTCCGCCCTTTGGGCCGCAAAAAAGTGCTTTTCCAGGGAATTTCCAACGTTTATTCGCATCAAAAGTAGAAGTGCAATCAGTGAGGATGAGTCATGCGTAAATTCTATGCGTTGATGGCGGTATTCATGATGACCCTGGCCCTCGGCATCGTGGATGCCGAGGCCAAGCGTCTGGGAGCCGGCCGCAGTTCCGGCATGCAGCGCTCCATCGAGGCGCCCAGCCGGCCCGCCACGCCGGCGCCGGCACCCGCGCCGGCAACGGTGCCGCAGTCGCCCAACCGGGGCTTCGGCTGGGGCGGCGCTCTGGCCGGCTTGGCGGCGGGCGGCCTGCTCGGCGCCCTGCTGTTCGGCGGCGCCTTCGACGGCATCAAGCCGCTGGACATCATCGTGCTGCTGGGCATCGCCCTGGTGATCTTCATGATCATGCGCGCCATGCGTCGCCGGCATGAGGCCCAGCCCATGGCCTATGCGGGGCTCGGCGGTGGGCAGCAGCCCAACTATGCCCCCAATGCCCAGGGCGTGCTGGAACCGCAGGAAAGCTACAGTCCTCGCGGCGGCGTGCTGAGCCAGCGCCCGGCCGGCTTCGACGAGGCCGAGTTCCTGCACAGCGCCAAGGCCGCCTACAACCGCCTGCAGGCCGCCTGGGATGCCAAGGACCTGAACGACCTGCGCCGCTTCACCACGCCGGAGATGTTCGGCGAGCTCGGCGCGCAGATCCAGGAAATGGGCGAGGCGCGCAACGTGACCGAGGTTCTGAGCCTGGATGCCCAGCTGCTGGACATCACGCCGGAGGCGGACCGCTGGATCGCCAGCGTGCGCTACGACGGGCTGATTCGCGAGGACCCGCAGGCGAATCCCGAGCGGGTCAGCGAGATCTGGCATTTCGTCAAGCCGGTCAACAGTACCAATCCGACTTGGTATCTGGCGGGTATTCAACAGGCATAGCCGTCTGGCCGGTCTTGTCCCGGCAGACTGCCGCGGCGCCAGCCCAATCCACCTCCTTGGTCTCGGCCAAGGAGGTTTTTTATTGCCGCTCCCTGCTGGAGCGCGCATCCGCCGAACTGCTCATCCCGATAAACTCGTAGTATCGCCGCCCGTCTAATTGAAGACCTGTGCCAGCCGCCAATGCGGCGGCCGCATGGCGATGCCGGACTGCAGGCGTGCTGGCACGGGACCGGCAGACCTGGCCGGCAACCGCTGTCGCTATCTGTGGAGGTGAAAAATGAAAAAACGCATCGTGCTTGGGGCGGCGTTGGCGCTGTCCCTGTCCTTTGGCGCGCTGTCGAGCGCATCCGCCGACCCCTATCATGCCGCGCCCGCGTCCGTGGTAGTGGGGGGCAATACGCCTGGTGTTTCCCTCATCGGTCCGGGCAATCCCGGCGAGATCCGATCCCGGTCCATTACCGGCAGTGAGCATGGCAACTCCACCGATGACGGCAATCGACTCATCCCCGTCTATGGCCTGAGTGGCCAGGTAGCCGGGACGCCCGGCGGGAGCTGAACTGCCTGCACATGGCGTGCTGCCATGGTAGGGGTGTTTCAAATGCTTAAATGCTTGGAGCGATCCGGGCACGGCGGGCCGGCGATGTTGCCGGCCCGTTGCTTTGCAGGGGCAGGGGCGGGATTGTCCCGTCGGGTTCAATCGACGGCACCGGCATTCGGCAGATGCAGGGTCTTGCTGGTGGTGCCATCCGGATTCCATTGCAGGTGCGCGCCGGCATGGGGTGCTTGCATGACTTGGGTCAGCAGAGCCTGGGTATGGTGCAAGTAATGCTGCAGGCGCCCGCTTGCCTGCAGGTCGCGGGCGAGCAATTCGCGGTGGCAGTGCTCCGCCAGCTTGAGCCTTTCCAGGGCATGCAGGCTGCGGCTGAGATAGAGAAAGTAGCGACGGCTGAGCGCTGGCGGCAGGGCCGTCGTTTCCAGCCACTGCAACGCCTCGTGCCGGCATCCCTCCAGGCAGGTACGCGGGCGGAAGGGGAGCTGCCGGGCGACGTGGCCGTCCATCGCCCACTCGGCTACGGTGTGGGTGAGCATGAAGCGCCGCCCCCAGCGCTGCTCGTATTCTGGCACGAAACGATGATGGGCGATGATGTCCACGGCCAAATGGCTGGTAAAGCCGAGTGCCAACGCGGTATGCCTGGGGTTGCCGGCGCCGTCGAGCAGTGTCAGAGCCGTGTCCCAGCGGTGCAATGTGCGGAAGCGCTGCTTGTGCTTGGCACGCAGGGCGGAGAAGAGGGCCACGTCCGGCAACAGGCTGCCGGCCAGCACCAATTGGGGATGGAGGCGCGCGGCTTCCAGCCAGGCCGGGCTGGGCAGGGGAATGGACCAGAGCAGCAGGTGGGCGAAGTGCATGTGGGTTAGCGGCCCCCAAGCCCAGGCGGCCTGGGGGGCTAGGCAAGCGGCGGCGACGGACAGGAGCAGGAGGCGTTTGGCCATGCTTCGAGTCTAGCCGGGTTTTATGACAGGATTGTGAAGGATCTTTGAATTTTTCCTAACGTGCGGACGTCCAGTCCAGGCGGATATCCGCGTCATATCGCACGTTAGGGGAGAGCGTTGGCGCGGTGGCGGGATCAATGCACTCAAAGACGTTTCGCATTGGGGTGATGCTGGCGTCGCGGCCAAAGCGGAAGCTCTGCTCGCGCACGATGACCCGGTAAGCCTTGTTCAGGGCCAAGGCCCGCTCGCTTGAAGGCGTGATGAGCTGATAGACGTCCTTTCCCGCCAGCTTGCGCTCATCGAGCTTGCCATCGGCCCGGAAGAATCGGGCTCGCATTTCAGCATTCTGGCGGAATTCATCTCCGCCACCCACGCGTTCCAGATACTGGCGGATTTCGCCCTGCCGCTGTCCCCGTTGCGGGGCGTCAGGCATGCCGCGCAGATCGATATAGCCCCAGCCCTTTGATCCCGACAGCTTGCGTGGGAAGGCGAAGGTCTGATCGATGGTGCTGCCAAGCGCGGTATGGCAGCCCATGCAGTAAAGTTGCTCCTCGCGGCTTTGTGGGCGCAGTTGCCCATCACTGGCTTCGATAAAGCCCTGAATGCGCCAGCCAAAACCGTTGCTCAATCCCTTTTCACCCAGATTCACAAAACTGGGGAGCTCCTCTTCCTGCTTTTCCTGACGCTCGTTGCCGTAGCGGTAGTTGAGCTGGGCCGGGGTATAGAAGGCCACTTTCTGCATGTAGCGCAGTTCCTTCATGCGCGCGCTACCCTGCACGCCATCGGGACGCGGGTCCAGATAACGCACGCTGTGCAGGAATTCCGTGCCCTGAGGATACAGTGCGGGCGTCACCGGCACCGTCCGCGCTTGGCCCGCATAGTGTCCGGGACGGCGCAGCGTTCTCGCCATGCCCTTGATTCGACCGTCGCCGTTGACATCGAAGGCCACCGTGCTTTCATCCACGGGATCAATGTCCATCTGCTTACGTTCCTGAATGGCCAGTTCCAGGATGTCGAGGTTGAGCCGGTAGATCGCGGTTGACGACTGGCCACCGGCGTCCTGGCGGAAGGCCGGGGGCAGGCGCAGCATCACGTCATCGGCGGAGCCGTTGGTGGGCCAGAAGGTACTGGGCAGGGGCTTGTAGTTGAAGGCGCGCCAGCCGCTGCCATCCTTGGCGAAGCCCTGTGCGTCGAAAGCCGCGGGACCCTGAGAGAGATTTGCCAGATCGGGTGTGTAGCCCTGCCAGCCACGGGTACGCAGTTGTGCCGGGAGCGCGCTGTAATTGTCCTGGCGCACGTAGCTCAGGATCTCGGCGTTCGAGATGCGCGCGATGGCCGGACGGCGATCGACAAAGAGATTTTTCCAGTGATTTTCCAGGGCGAAATCCGAGAAGGCATAGGCGGCCTGTAGATGGCCATCCGCCGCCTGGTTGGGGTGATTGCTATCGGCACGCGTCTGGTGGCAGGTGTAGCAAGGGTTGAATTGTCCCTGAGTACGGGTGTAGCACTGTGGCGGTACGGTCGCTTCGAGATTATGGATCCGCTCGGGGGCGCTGGCGGCGGCTGTGGTAATGGCGGCCGGCGTGGGCGTCTCCTTGCCGCAGGCGCTCAGCAAGGTGAGCAGGGGAAATAAAAGATAGGATGATCTTTGCATTTGGCTCTACTCTCAATGCAAAAAGGGGAGCGGAAACCCGCTCCCCGGACAGCTCGAACCACCATTATTTGTTGGTGGAATTGAAAACCCAGAGCATGTTGTTGGCGTGATAGCCGGTGTCCTCACCCACGATCACCCGGCCGTCCTTCATGACCAGGATGTTGTCGGGATTTGAGATGTTGTCCACGGCGCACTGGTTTTCAGCCAGGGTCTTGTCGTAGGGGCCACCGGCAATGGCCGGTTCCATGCGGCTGATATTGAAGGTGGTGTCGAGCTTCATGCGATAGACCACGCCGCACTTGTTGGCATCCACATTGATGGCGCCGGTACCATCCGCCATGGTGCCGGACACGTCCGACATGGCCATGTAGGCGTAGGGCACGCTGCCATCCTTGGCGGCGTTGTAATTGATATTGACGCCTTCCATCTTCTTGAATTCGGCCGTGGCGCCCAAGGCCTTGGCCGCCTTGCGCGATTCGAGGAAGGCGTAACGGTCATCGGCGTGCAGTGGGGATTCAATGGTGCCGTTGCCATTGAGATCCTTGTTCAGTTTCTTTTCCGCCCAGGCATTGATGTCGGCATCGGTAATATAACTGGCCGGGTTGACGCCGTCCCCGTCATAGGCCGCGATCCAGGTTGCAATCGTGGTGTCATCGCTCTTGCCGATTTCCACCCACTCAATATTGAAGCCGGCCTTGGCCGGGTCAGTGACGCCGGCATCCTGCGTGACCTTCGCGGCATAGAGCGTGCCACTGGAGAGGTCATTCGCCGTATTCGCCACGAACTTGAAGAACACGGTGCCGTCACCATCATCGCTGAGATAGGCCGTCTTGTTGTCCGGCATGACCACCGAGTTCTCGTGCGAGAAACGGCCCATGGCGAAGTGCTTGACCGGCGTGGGCGTGGCAGCCGGACTGGTGATCTCGACGATGTAACCGTAGCGGTAGGGATTGGGGAACTTGCCCAGGTACTTCTGCAGGTTGGCTACTCCCTTATCCGCGCTGCTCCACTTGCTGGTGTCATCGAAATAGAGTTCTTCCGAGGTGAGTGGATTGCCCCAGGGGCTCAGCGTGCCGAAACAGTTGACCCAGGTGCCCTGTACCGATTTGAAATCGACATTCATGGCTTCCGTGACGCTCCAGACGCCATTGGCGTTCTTTTTGATGCGCAGGCGGCTCATGTTGCCCGGACGATCCTCCCAGTTGGTGAAGAGGTAGCCTTCACCTGTCGTACCGGCAATGGGCACGAAAGTGTTCATGTCCGGGTCGTCTGACTGAGTGATGGGTGTGCCATCGGCCGCCAGCACCGTACCCAGACCCGCCGGCACCAGCCCGCCCAGGGTGTCACCGCCGCGGGCGATGATCTGATAGCTGCCCACTGCCGTGCGCACCATCATCTTTTCGGCTGTGGAAGCCGGTACCGATACAGCCGCGAAGCTCGTGGGAAGCTGGTTGAAGTCCGTGCCGGCGATCACGCCCACGGATCCATGATTATAAGGAAAGGCGTTGCCGGCGTCGGGGTGCTGCACGTTGAAAAAAAGATCGCCAGTTTCCGTGAGATACAGGCCGGTGAACTCCGCACCGGCGGCGGTCGTGGCGAGGCGGGTCAGAGCGGACTGGCTGGAAGTAGTCGCAGTGGTATCGGAGCCGTCGCTGACGCATGCACTCAGGCTGATCACGCCGGCCATGGCAAGGGCAACGGGAAGATGTTTGAGCGTAAAGTTCATGTCTTTCCTCTGATTGGCTGATCGGAGCACACAAGGCGGGCATCCGCGGGGCATCTTAGGGGAAGATCATGAACTGCTGATGAAGATTCGGTGACAGTTTTGTGACAAATGGTGACAACTCTTTGGCAAACGGCCAGCGGCGCCCGGCGCCGGACGTTGCCGCAAGTGCAATGTGGCGCAATCCCTACCCCTCCCGGCGCAAGATAGGGTAGCATTGCTGCAAATTTTGCCTGGAGCCTCTATGTCCCTCTTGCTCATCGTTTTGCTCTGGTCCATGGCCGGCGGGGTGCTGTCCGTGCTGGCGGCCAGTATTTTCCTGCTGCTGCCGGAGGAGGGGCGGCGCCGTCTGTTGCCGGCGATGATCAGTTACGCCACGGGCGCGCTGTTGGCAGGCTCGCTGCTGGGGCTCATTCCTGAGGCGCTGGAGCAGGCGCCGGTGCATGAGGTGTTGGGGGCGGTGCTGGCGGGGCTGCTGGGTTTTTTCATTCTGGAGAAGCTGGTGCTCTGGCGTCACTGCCATGATGACAGTTGCAACACTCACAGCTCGGCCGCGCCCCTGATTCTCCTGGGCGACGGCTTTCACAACTTCCTGGACGGCGTGGTGATCGGCGCGGCTTTCCTCACCTCGGTGCCGCTCGGCATTGCCACCACTCTGGCCATCATCGCCCATGAAATCCCGCAGGAGCTCGGGGACTTCGCCATCCTGCTGCACAGCGGCTATTCCCGGGCAAAGGCGTTGGCCTTCAACCTGCTCTCGAACACCACCACCATTCTGGGTGCCGTGCTGGCCTACTACACCCTGAGCGCCGTCCAGGCAGCCGTGCCCTTTGTCCTGGCCTTCAGTGCCGCCGGCTTCCTCTACATCGCCATGGCCGACTTGATTCCCGGCATGCATCGCGAGACGGCGCTGACCTCGACGGTGCAGCAGATTCTGCTGATTCTGGTGGGAGGCGTGACCATCGGCATGCTGCGCATGCACGGGTAGGATGGCTGGGGCCGCGCCGGGCGCGGCCCGCAAGCGGGAAAGACAGCCCTGCTTCTCGGTGGTCAGGGCAATGACGCTGCACACGAAAGACGGGCCTGGCGGCCCGTCTCTTCCAACTATCCCATCTGCGACTGCAGATAGTTCTGGATGCCCACCTTGTCGATCAGCTCGAGCTGCGTTTCCAGCCAGTCGATGTGCTCCTCCTCGGCATCCAGAATGTCCTGGAGCAGGGCCTTGCTGACTTCGTCGTGCTGGGTGCGGCAGTATTCGATGGCCTCGCGGAGCAGGGGCGCGGCTTGCATCTCCAGATCCAGGTCCAGCCTGAGCTGCTCTTCTACCGTTTCGCCGACGTTGATCTTGTGCAGGTCTTGCAGGTTGGGCAGGCCCTCGAGGAAGAGGATGCGGTCCATTAGGTCCTCGGCGTGCTTCATCTCCTCGATGCTTTCCTTGCGGTTGACCTCCGCGAGCTGCTTGAAGCCCCAGTTGTCGCACATCTTGTAGTGCATGAAGTACTGGTTGATGGCAGTGAGCTCGTTAGTGAGCACCTGATTGAGATAGGCAATTATTTTTTTGTCGCCCTGCATGGCATGGTCTCCATCTCGATTTGAAGGTCGTGTTCCGTGCGCGGAAACCTAAAGCATTCCGCGGCGGACGGGCGCAGAAAGAACAGCATAGGGGGTGAAAGACAGGGCGGCGTCGGACCAAAGGAGTAGGCGGGCGTGGATCAGGCCGCCTCGTTTTCACTGCAGACCCGTTCGGCCAGGGCTTGGTTGAGGCAGCCCTTGGCGCATTGGGCACAGCGGCCGCACTGGGTGGCGACCTTGAGCTCATCCCGCAGATGGCGCATGGTGCAGGCGCCATTCTCCACGGCCTGCTTGATATCCCTGTCGGTCACGGCATGGCAGAGACACACGTACATGGCTACCCTCCGGTTGCTGTCGTGGGTAACAATGTAAATCTAAATGAGAGTGATTGTCAATAACTGTTGGCCGCAGTAAATGATCGGGTACGGCAGGGCGGGATGCGTTCAGGTTCCGCTCACAGCCCCACCAGGTCTGCACGGAAGCCCTGGTCGCGAACCACCTGCAGCAGCGCGTCCATGCTGGTGCACTGCGGATCGAAGCGCACCAGGATCATGTGCCCGGAATCGGGCGCCGCCTGGGCGCTCGCCGCGCACCCGGTCTGAGAGATGGCGCTTTCCAACTGGCGGAGCTGATCCGCCGTGAGGTTTTCGTGCACGTGGATCATGACGTCGCCGCGTTGCGTGTTCATGATGGCCTCCTCGGAAAGGACAGGGTTCTCCCGGATCTAGACTGAACCACCGCCCTCGAAGTTTCTCAGGCGGATGCCAGCCGCTCCGCTTCCAGCACCATGCCTTCCAGGTAATCGAGGCCGCGGGACCAGAAGCCGGGATCGCGCAGGTCCACGCCGGCGCGGGCCACCACCTCCTCGGGGCTGGCGGCGCCGCCTAGGCGCAGCATCTCCAGATACCGGTCCACGAAGGCATCGCCCATCTCGTGGTAGCGCTGGATCAGGGCCAGGGTCAGCAGCTCGCCGAAAGCATAGGCATAGACGTAGCCGGGCGAACCGATGAAGTGCGGTATGTAGCTCCACCAGATCCGGTAGCCGTCGCGCAGGTGCACGGCGTCCTCGAACTGCGGCTGCTGGGTCTGCATCCACAGCTCGGATAGGCGCTCGCTGGACAGCTCGCCTTCCGTCCGGCGGGTGGTGTGCATGACGTCCTCGAAGCGGTTCATGGCCACTTGGCGGAAGACCGTGGCGAAGGCATCCTCCAGCTTGCCGCACAGGAGCCCCAGGCGGCGACGCGGGTCCTGCTCGTCGCGCATGAGTCGCTCGAAGGTGAGCATCTCGCCGAAGACCGAGGCGGTTTCGGCGGTGGTGAGCGGCGTGTTGGCATTGAAGAAGCCCTGTTCGCGCGCCAGATACTGGTGCACGCCGTGGCCCAGCTCGTGCGCCACGGTCATCACGTCGCGCACGGTGCCGCTGAAGTTGACGAAGACGTAAGGATGGGCATCCGGGGTGACCGGGTGGGCGAAGGCGCCGCCGCGCTTGCCGGGTACCATAGCGGCGTCGATCCACTGCTTGTCGAAGAATTCCTGCACGATGGCGCCGATGCGCGGCGAGAAGTCGGTGAAGGCGCCCAGCACGATGCGGCGGCACTCGTCCCAGCTGTAGCGCCGCTCCGCGCCCGGGATGGGCGCATAGCGGTCGTAGTCCTCCAGCCGCTCCAGGCCCAGCAGGCGGGCCTTGAGCCGATAATAGCGGGCCATCAGGGGATAGCGCGCGACCACCGCGTCGATGAGGGCGTCGACCATGCTGTCGCTGGCCTCATTGGCCAGGTTGCGGTCGGCCAGCCAGTGCGGGTACTTGCGCAGCCGGTCGTCCAGGGACTTGTCGGCGAGCATGGCATTGAAGCAGCTGGTCAGCGTGCGCAGCCGGCTCTGCAAGCCCGCCGTCAGGGCGTCGGCCGCCGCGCGCCGGGTATCGCGATCGGGATTGCTCAACAGCGCCAGCGTCTCCTGCTCGGTGAGGCTCCTGCCCTGCACGTCGAAGCGCAGCTCGGCCAAGGTCTCGTCGAAGAGGCGTTCCCACAGGGAGCGGCCGGTGACCTGCTTTTCCGCCAGGATCTTTTCCTCCGGCTCGGAGAGCAGGTGGGGACGGTAGCGGCGCGCGCTGCGCAGGTGATGGCGGTACTGCTTGAGCGCGGGGTCGGCCAGGAAGCGCTCGGCGGCGGCTTCATCCAGGGCGTTCCAGGCCAGATCGAAAAAGATGAGATGCTGCTGGACGGCCGTCGCCCGCTCCTCGTAGCGCTGCAGCGCGGCGCCATAGCGCGGGGCGTCGGTGTGGGTGGCGTAGTTGAGATAGAGAAAGGCGCCGACCCGCGCCAGGCGGCTCTGGATGGCCTCCAGCGTCTGCACGGCCGCCAGCAGTTCCGTGGCGCTCAGCGCCGCCAGCTCCGTGCGGTAGCGTGCTTCGAAGGCCTGGGCCTGTTCCGCCGCCCACCGGAGATCGTTCTCCAGGGCGGTATCGTTCAGGTCCTGATAAAGGTCGGCGAGATTCCAGTGGACGTTCTCGGCGCCCGTGGTGACAAGATCCGTTGCCGTGTTCATGTCGCTCCCTTAGCTGTGTACCGGAGGAAGGCCCGATTGGGACCGGATGCAGTTCAGGTAGCCCTGCATGTCGAGCGAGCTGCCGCTTCGCTGCATTTGCCAGAGCGTTTCGGCCAGGCATTCCATGATGGCGTGCTCGGCCGCGTGCACATCGCCGAAATGCCGGCAGGCCTGCTCATAGAGTGCCTTGATGCCGGGCGGCTGATCGATGGAGACCTGCTCCGCGATCGATACGTGCAGGCCCATGTGGAGGAAAGGGTTGGTCTGGCCCATCTCCGGCGGGTAATCGCGGTCCGCGGCGCGCTCGGGGTGCGCCAGCAGCTCGTGATATTCCGGATGCATGGTCATGATGGGCAGGAGCAGCTTCTCGATGCCCTCCAGCGGCCGCTGCTCCTGGTACTTCCGCCAGGTTTGGAAGAAGACCTCGCGGTAGGTCTCCCGTTTGTCTCCGTATAACATGCCGGCTCCTGTGGGGCTGGATAACCTTAGACTATCCTAGCAAGGCTGGTTTCCCGGATGAAAGGGAGAAATGGGGTGGGCGCCGGGGGCGAGGTGGGGGTTGGGTTGAGTCCAACGGGTTTTAAAGTTGGAGCGGGCTGGGTCCGGTGTCGGAGGCTGCCCGGCAGCCGGTTGCTTTTCCGGTGCGCCCCGGAAAAGTAACCAGAAGACGCCCCGACCTGCCGCCTCGCGCGACGCGGCGGGACAAAGGGGATGGAAAGCCGAGATCCTGAACCCCGCTGTCGCCGCTGGTCGTAGGAGCGGGCTGGCCAGCCCGCCAGGCTTTGGCACGGTACCACGTCGGCACACCCCCTCCCGCCGGGAGCCAGGCAGGAGAAGGCTGCGGGACGGTCGGCGCTCCTGGCCGCGCGGTACTTTGCTCCTGCACGCGCCCCAGGCGCTCTTCAAGAAATTCTAGGCAAGCCGCGTGCTTTGTGTTACAAAATCGTCATCAGGCCGCTTCGTTTTTAAGTATCTGTTTATTTTATCATTTAAATATTTTATCGGGTCATGTCAGTGGGGGAGAATGCCAATGGGCAATGCAATGATGAAAAGTGAAGTGGGCGCCGCGCAGGCGGGAGCGCTGACGCAGAAGGAATGGGCCGGGCTGGCCAAGATCGGCGATTGGGCCTTTCAGATCGAGGACCTGCTGACCCTGGTCCGGGACGTGCTCTCGGAACTGCCCGAAGCGGTGGACGAGGACAAGGTCATTGCCGCCTTCCGGCCCAAGCTGCAGGCCCTCAAGGAAACCTCCCAGGAAGCGCTGGACCTGCTGCACATCGACTCCGCCGAGTCAGCCAACGAGCGGGTGCGCGACATGCTGCACGCGCTGAAGCGCGCCCAGCTGGACGTGGTGCTGCCGCAACTGCTGGATACCCTGGCGCTGCTGCACGACAGCGGCATGCTCAACCGCGTGCAGATTGTGCTGCGCGCCACTTCCACGCTGCCCCAGGGCGAATCCCTGCAGGCCCTGATCGACAAGGTGTACCAGCTCCAGGCCCAGCTCCCTTACTGGATGGATACGGTCAAGCAGGCGCTGGCGGCGCTGAGCGAAGCCGTGCTCGCCATGAACCTGCCGGAGAAGGTGGACGAGCTGCAGGAAGCGGCCGATGCCTGGTTGCGCATCGCCATGCGTGTCAAGGCGCTGGCCCAGGGCGACGCCGACAATCTGGCGGTGCGCGTGAGCGGTCTGCTGGATCAGGCGGAGTACTGGGGCGGGCAGCTGAGCATCGGCATCGGCACGCTCAAGGATGTGGCGCCCGAAGCCTTCAAGGACCTGGATGTGGCTGCCGTCATGGCCCAGGTGAAGGCCGCGGCGCAGGAGTGGCTGGACATCGCCCAGCAGGCCCAGGCGCTGGTGGTCGGCGATGCGCCGAGCCTGGCCGAGCGGGTGCGGCGCATGCTGGCGGGTGTGCGCCAAGCACACCTGGACGAGATGCTGCCCGACCTCATCAACGTCGCCGGCGCCGTGCATCGCAGCGGTCTGCTGAAGCGGGCCAGCACCGCCATCGACGCCCTGCAGCCCTATCTGCCCAGCGACGCGCAGCTGAAGGCCTGGATCGATGAGGGCATGGTGCTGGCCAAGCGCTATCAGCCCCAGGTCGGCATTGCCCTGGCGGCCCTGGAGCAGACCCAGGAAGAGCTGCGCGGCCAGGAGAAGAAGGGTGGCGGCATCATGGGTCTGCTGCGCATCCTCTTCTCCAAGGACACCCAGTACGTGCTGCGCTTCATGATCCGCTTCTTCTACAATGATCTGAAGGCGCAGAAGAAGTAAGCGGCCCGCCAACGTGAAAAGCCCCCGGCCGGGATCTCCGGCCGGGGGCTTTCTGCGTTTGGCTCAGGCGCCGGCCAGCGCCGGGTTGGCGGCCAGCCAGGCCGCCGCGCGCTCGGCATGGGCCTTGGCCGCGGCGGGATCGGCGATCCAGATCTTGGCCAATTCGACCACCTGCTCCAGGCTCTCCGCCGCCACCGCGCCCTGCGCTTCCAGCAGGCCGCGCTTCAGGGCGTTGCTGGGCATGGCCGGCCCGAGCACGAGCGGGCAGCCGGCGCGGATCGGGGTGATCAGGTCCACGGGCCCGCCGCCCAGCGTGCCGCCCGGTACGCAGAAATCGGCGCAGGCATAGAAGGCGTCCATGGCGCCGGGGGTTTCGATGAAGTAGACCCGGGTCTTCAGCGGGGCGAAGCTGGTGGCCAGCCGGCCGTGGCGGATGGTCTGCAGGTGGTACTTGAGGCTGTCCCGGTAGACGGGCTCGTAGCGTTCCGGCTGGTCCGGCGCCAGGATCATCAGGCCCATCTTGAAGCGCATCAGGGCGCCGAAGAGCCTGTAGGCGACGGGGTCCTCGCCCTCGTGCAGGTTGGCGAAGTAGCCGACCCAGCGCTTGGCCTCGCGCTGTTCCTTGAAGCGGTTGCACAGCTCGCTTTGCTGTTGTTCTTGGCTTTGATCCATGGCTTTTCCGTTCAGCGTGAGTGGGATGAACCGTTGCAGGGCGAAGTGCCGAAACGGCTAGTACCTTAAGGTATCCTGCAGGCCGGTTCAACCGCAGTCCCGCCGATGGGGGCATAAGCGGCCACAGCGCGGTGCGCGCCCGGGGATCTTGGATCCGGCGCTTGCAGCGCGGGTCCGCCCGTGATAGAAAAGCAATTCATTTTTAAAGGTTTCGCATGTCTCCAACACCTCCCTTGCGCATCAAGGCGGACCGATTTCTTCTACCCGTCATTCTCCCGGTTTCCACAGACTTAAGCGCCCTGCAGAACGAGCTTCGCGAGAAGCTGGCGCTGGCCGGGGATTTCCTTCGCCAGGCGAATCTGGTGCTGGACGCCAGCGAGTGGCAGGCGGCCGACGCCGGCGCACTCCGGGGCTTTCTGGATGTGCTGCATGCTGAGGGCCTGCGGGTGGTGGGCCTGCGCGGCGCCGGCGCGGCGCTGCTGGAGGCCGGGCGCCAGGCGGGCCTGGTTCTTTTCCAGCAGGAGCCGCGCGCGGAGCGGATGCCGGAAGAGGCGCCCGCACCCGCGCCTACCTCCGGGTCGCTGGTGCTGGAGCAGCCGGTGCGCGCCGGACAGCAGATCTACGCGCGCGGACGGGACCTGGTGGCGCTGCACGGAGTGAACGTGGGGGGCGAGGTGCTGGCGGACGGCAGCATTCACGTCTACGGGCGCTTGGCGGGGCGGGCCTTGGCTGGTGCCATGGGGGACATGGGGGCGCGCGTCTATGCGACGCACTTTGCGGCGCAACTGGTGTCCATCGCCGGCCATTTCATGCTGCCCGACCATCCGCTGATGTTGGAATTCAGCGGCAGCAGCGTCGGCGTGGCATTGCGGGATGAAGAGCTTGTTTTCGAGAAACTGGGGTAAGTAGCCAATGGCAAGAGTTATCGTAGTCACTTCCGGAAAGGGCGGCGTCGGTAAGACCACGACCAGCGCCAACATCGCGTTCAGCCTGGCGGCACGCGGCTACCCCACCTGCGTGGTGGATTTCGACATCGGCCTGCGCAATCTGGATCTGGTGCTGGGCTGCGAGCGGCGGGTGGTCTATGACTTCGTCAACGTGATCCAGGGCGAGGCCAAGCTGCACCAGGCGCTGATCCGCGACAAGCGCGAGAAGAATCTGGCCATCCTGCCCGCCTCCCAGACCAAGAACAAGGACGTGCTCACCATCGAGGGCGTCGGCCGGGTCATCGACGAGCTGTCCCAGGAGTTCGCCTACATCGTCTGCGATTCGCCCGCAGGCATCGAGCAGGGTGCCATGCACGCCATGTACTACGCGGACGATGCCTTCGTCGTGGTCAACCCGGAAGTGTCCTCGGTGCGCGACGCCGACCGCATGATCGGCCTGCTGACCGCAAAATCACGCCGCGCCGAGTTGGGCGAGGAACCCATCCGCGAGTATCTGGTGGTCACCCGCTACCAGCCGCGCCGCGTAGCCGAGGGCGAGATGCTGTCGGCCGACGACATTCTCGACACCCTGCGCATCAAGCTGCTGGGCGTGGTGCCCGAATCGGAGGACGTCCTGCAGTCCTCCAACTCGGGCGAGCCCGTGGTGCTCGGCAAGAGCTCGGCCGGCGAGGCCTACCAGGACATTGTCGCCCGCTACCTGGGCGAGGATGTGCCGCAGCGTTTCATGACCGTGGAGGGCGGGTTCTTCGCCCGATTGTTCAAGCGGGGCAGATAATGGGTATTCTTGATTTCTTTTTCCAAAAGCCGAAATCGGCCAACATTGCCAAGGAGCGCCTGCAGATTATTCTGGCGCATGAACGCGGGGTCGGCAGTCCGGCCATGGAGTCCGACTTCATCCCGCGCATGCAACAGGAGATTCTGGAGGTGGTGGCGCGCTACCTACCCGTGAGCCGGGACGACATCAGCATCAACCTGGCCAAGCAAGGCTCGGTGGAGGTCTTCGAGCTCAACGTCTCCTTGAACAGACGCGACGGCGCCGACGGGCGCGGCGCCCGTAGCCCGTCCCGCTGACCCGCTCCGGGTTTCATCAAACTGTCATCTTTTCCTGTTAGGCTGAATCTGCTCGAAGAAGCAGAAGGGCCGCCCCTGGGCGGCCCTCGAAAAGAACGCCTTCTGGAAAAGGACACAATCTTTGGCTGCACTTGCTGGTGGACGTCCCGCGTTTGCCGTTCCCGTCCTGCGGGATCTGGTCACCTTCATCCAGCCGACCCATCTCGATGAGCCGGTTGCCGCCGTGCTGGAGCGCTTCGGCAGCCAGCAGACTCTGTTGGCGTTGCCGGTGCTCGACGAAGCCGGCTTCCACCTCCTGGCTAGACGCACCCTGCTGAACTACTTCAGCCGGGCCTATGCCAAGGAGCTCTTCATCCGCAAAACCCTCCGTGATCTGCTGGCCCATGCGCCGCAGCTCGGCTACGTGCCGTTTTGCCCCGCTGCAGACAGCCGGGTGGATCAAGTCCTGCGCGACCTGCTCGAGCACGATCCGGAGCTGATGCTGGAAGCCGTGCCGGTGCAGGCGCAGGGGCGCATCCTGGGGGTGGTGCCCGTGGCCGACCTGATGCTGAGCATTTCCGAAAGCCAAGCCCGCTTGATCGATACCCTGCAGGTGCTCAGTCGGCGGCTGCAAAGCGAGGTGGCCAATGCCGCTCTCCTGCAGCGCACCCTGCTGCCGCCGCCGGAGATGCGGATGGCGGGCTTGGCGGGACAGGCGCACATGATCACCTCCAGTGAAGTGGGCGGCGACTACTACGACTACTTCGCCGCCGGGCCGCACCGGACTGTACTGCTGGTGGGCGACGTGAGCGGCCACGGCGTGGCCTCGGGCACCATGGTGAGCGCCGCCAAGGCCGGCGTGAACCTGCTGGCCACGGAAGGAGTCTCCGATCCCCGGGAAATCCTGGAGCGGCTGAACCAGACCCTGTTGGCCACGGCCCGCCAATCCCTGCTCATGACCCTCTTCTGTGCCAGCGTGGACACCCGCAACGGCACGCTGCGCTTTGCCAATGCGGGCCATCAGTTTCCCTACCTGCGGCGTGCCGGACATGGCACCTGGTCCATGCTGGAGGCGGGTGGCCTGCCGCTGGGCAAGGAGGCCAAGGCCGACTACGCCAGCCAGATCGTGGATTTCGAGGTGGGCGACCGCCTGTTCCTGTACACGGACGGCGTGGTGGAGGCCGAGTCGCCTGTAGGTGAGCCCTTTGGCTACGAGCGCCTGGAGGCGCTGCTCGACGCGCACGGCGCGGCACCGGCTGCGCAGTTGAAAGCCGCCGTGCTGGATGCCTTGCATGTGCACTGCGGCGGCGACAGCTTTGCCGATGACGTCACCCTCTTCGTGCTGGACTTCCAGGAGCGCCCCGAGGCCGTTCCTGGCCCGGTACCGCAGAGCCCGCAGCCGGGCAGCGACCTGATCCGCATCGCCGACGCCTTCTACCGGGTCAATCCGGCGCCCATTTCTCCCCGCATCGCGCGCCAGTCCATGGTCTTCCTGGCCGAGAGCTGCTTCGCCGACCTGCTGCCGCGCCTGTGCCGGGACGGCATCCGGCGGGTGCTGCCGCGCCGCCAGGCTTTTTTGCAGCAGCTGGGCTGGGAGGAGCTCCTGCTCCAGCACCGGGAGCCGTCGGACGGTGCGGACGACCTCCACCGCCTCCTGCCGGCAACGCGGGAGCGGCGCGCTTTCGATCTCACCGGCAGCGAGGACAAGTCCTTCATCATGAGCGAGGCGGAGGCGTGGCTGGCGGAGCGTGGCGCCCTGACGGCGGAGCACCTGGAAACCGTGGTGCTGCTTCTGGACGAGATGCTGGAAAACGGCCTTTACGCCGCGCCGCGCGACGGCCAGGGGCGCCCCCTCTACAGCAAGGGCATGCGCCGCACCCTGGCCGCCACGGAGAGCTTGCGTCTGGAGCTTGCCCTGGGCGGGCAGTGCCTGGGGATCGCGGTCAGCGACGACTGGGGCACCCTGACGCCCGCGACCTTTCTGAACCGGCTGGTGCGGCATCTGGCGGGACAGGGGCTGGAGGCGGGGGTGGGCGGTGCCGGTCTCTACCTCATCTGGCGTCTGGCCGACTATCTGCAGATCCGTGTGCATCCCCAGCGACGGACGCAGATCACCGCCCTCCTGGACTTGGCCAGTCCCTTGGATGCGGAGGCCGACACGGGCTTTCAGTTTCTCTATCACAGCGAAGTCAACGAGGTGCCGAGCCATGCCTAGCCCATCCCTGTCACTCGCGGCGCAGCCCGCCAGCGAGGCGCAGACCTCGTGTTTTCAATTGAGCGGTTCGGTGGACGTGGACGCGGGACCGGTACTGGCCGGTCTGCTGGAAGTGGACCTGCAGGCCTGCCTGATCCTGGACTTTTCCGCCGTCCAGCGGGTCAATTCCATGGGGCTGGCGCAGATTCTGAAGGTCTTCGAGAGCCTGCGGGATCGCGGCATCCGCGTTCACGTCAAAAACCCCAATCGCATGGTTGGCATGCTCTTCAAGATGACCGGCATGGGTCACTATCTGGCCGAAGGCGGCTGTCCGCCGGCCGCAGCCGCTGTTCCAGCCGGTCCGGCCGTCTTCCAGTCCGCAACGGCGCCGGTGGCGGCACCCGTTGCGGCGGACGACGGCGCCAGGCTGCACTTCCGGGTCAGTCTGCAAAGCAGCCAGCAGTTGAGCGGCTGGTACTTTTTCAATACCTACTTGCAGCGGCGCTTGGAGCGGGCCGTCCACTTCGAGCCGGTGCACGGCGCCCTGGGCATTGCTGCGGCGCAGCAGGGCGTTGCGGCGGATATCGTCTACGCCAAGCCCTTCGACGCCTGCGCCCTGATGCTGTCCGCCGGATTCGTGCCGGTCCTGCGGCCGCAGGGACAGACCGACGAAGTCAGCATTCTCGTGCGCGCCGACGACCCGCGCCGGGCCCTGCGCGACTTCGCCGGCGCGCGGGTGGCCGCCGCGACACCGAACAGCTTCGTTTATCTCTTGGGGCGCTTTCTGCTGGACGAGAGCGGGTTGGATTCCGCCGGGCTACAGTTCCGCTTTGCCGGCCAGGAGATGAAGGCCCTGCAAATGCTGCTGCAGGGCGAAGTGGATCTGGTCTTCATGCTCAGCGAAAACTACCGCGGCCTGTCGGGCCTGACCCGTTCGGCGACTTGGCTGCTGGATGAAAGCGACTCCTGCTTTGCTTTCCACCTGCTCTGCGTGGCGCCCGGGCGCGCGCCTTTGCAGGCAACCCTGCGGGAGATCCTGCTGACTATGGCACAGGAGGACAAGGGCCGGCAGGTGTTGCGCGACATGCAGCTGGCGGGCTGGTGCGCGCCCGAACCGGAGGAGCTGGACATGCTCACCACGCTGTTCAAGCGCTACCTGCCGCTCGGCGGCCCCGGGGCATTCCTGCCGGAGGCTCTGTCCCGCCCGGCAGCATCCCTGGGAGAAGGCGCATGACGGCACAATGCATGCCCGACCTGCCCAGTGCCGGCGACTTGCGCAGCGACACCGGCTTGCGCGTCGCCCAGCACTTGCTGGACAGAGCCCGGGCCGAGCACGGACTGTCGGGTCTGGCACTGGTCAGCAGCGATGGGGTGTCGCTGGCGGCGGCGCTGCCGGGCGACATGACCCAGGAGGACTTTGCCGGCCTGGCCGCCGGCATGCTGGCTTTTTCCCAGCGCGCCTTGCAGCGGATCGGCGGCACCACCGAGCTTCACAGCGTCGCCATCCGCTACGGCGCCGGCCGCCTGTACCTGCGGCCGTTGCGGGGCGGCGAGCTGGGACTCGTCATTCTCGCCGATCTCGCCCGCGACGAGCAGGGATTGGGCGAAGTGGCCAGCGGTATTCTGGCGCACCTGCAACGCGATTGGGCAACGCCGGCCTGAAGCGCGGCCCGGCGTTCCGCCTCCGCCGTCCTTGCTATTGCCGTTCCCCGGTCCCTTCTTCATAATCCTGTGAGTGCCCCGCGCTTCAGGCCGGCGGCAGCATCGGCGTCTGTTTCGGGCGTTCAAGAAGAAGAACCATCAAGCCAAGCAACCCGCTTATGACCCGCATTCTGTTCGTCACCTCGGAGATCATGCCCCTGTCCAAGACGGGCGGCTTGGGCGATGTATCCCAGTCGCTGCCCGCGGCCTTGCGGCACCTGGGCCACGACGTGCGGGTGCTGACGCCCGCCTACGGGAGCATCGCGCCCGATTTCGGCGCGGGGCAGCCGGTGGCGCAGCTCCACTTGCCCGGGCTGACGGAAGCGGCCCGGCTGAGCGTGCTGGATGCCCCGGAGGGCGGTTATCCCATTTATCTGCTGCATTATCCGCCTTATTACCAGCGCCCCGGCGGTCCCTACCAGGATCCGCAGGGACAGGATTGGTCCGACAACGACCAGCGCTTCGCTCTGCTGGCCCGGGTCGGGCAGGAACTGGCCCAGGGACGGGTGGCCAACCTGGATTGGCGGCCCGAGGTGGTGCATGCCAACGATTGGCAGAGCGCGCTGCTGCCGTATCTGCTGGTGCTGGAGGAGCGCGCCGGCGCCAGCCGGCCGGGCACGCTCTTCACCGTGCACAACCTGGCCTACCAAGGCATCTTCCCGGCCGCGGCTGTGCAGCGACTGGGCCTGCCACCGGCAGATTTCCACCTGCACGGCACCGAGTACTACGGCCAGTTTTCCTTCATGAAGACCGGCCTGGTCTACGCCGACCGCATCAGCACCGTCAGTCCCACCTACGCCCGCGAGATCCAGACGCCGGAATTCGGCATGGGCCTGGACGGGCTGCTGCGCGAGCGCGCGCGCGACCTGCGCGGCATCCTGAACGGCATCGATACCCGCACCTGGAATCCGACCCGCGACGCGCAGCTGCCCGCCCGCTACGAGGCCGGCGACCTGGCCGGCAAGACGCGCTGCAAGCGCGCCTTGCAGCGGGAAATGGGGCTGCCGGAAGACGCGGACGCCTTCCTCTTTGGCGTGGTGAGCCGCCTGGTGTCGCAAAAGGGCATGGATCTGGTGGCCGATGCCCTGCCGGAGATGCTGGCAGGGGGAGGGCAGTTCGCGCTTCTGGGCAGCGGTGAGCGCGAGCTGGAAGAGCGCTTCCAGTCCTTCGCGGCGGATTATCCGACGCAAGTGGCCGTCCGCATCGGTTACGACGAGGGCTTGGCGCACCGTATCGAGGCCGGGCTGGACCTCTTCCTGATGCCGTCCCGCTTCGAGCCCTCCGGCCTCAATCAGATGTACAGCCTGGCTTACGGCACGCCGCCCCTGGTGCGGCGCACGGGCGGGTTGGCCGACACGGTGGTGGACGCCGACACCCAGTCCCCGGCCGTGTGCGCGGCCAACGGCTTCGTCTTCGACCGGCCGACGGTGGAGGATCTGCTGGCCGCTTTCCGGCGCGCCCGGCAGCGCTACCGGCAGCCCGAGGCTTGGCGCGTACTGCAGCAGCACGGCATGAGCCAGGACTTCAGCTGGGAGCGGGCAGCCCAGGAATACGTGAAGGTCTACGAGGAAATCCGCCGGCACTGAGCATTCGGCGGCATCCGCGTGTCTTAGGGAAGGGACGCGGCGCCAGGCGCACCGCGAACCCGCCGAGCCGCAGCGCACCGACAACGGGGTGACCATGTCGCGATCCAGCAAGTACGTTCTTTTCTTCAGTGAACTGGGCATCGAGGACGTGCCGCGCGTGGGCGGCAAGAACGCCTCCCTCGGCGAGATGTACCGCGAGCTCACCCCGCTCGGCATTCCGGTGCCCGACGGCTTCGCCATCACCGCCGAGGCCTATCGGGACATGTTGACCCGGGCCGGCGCTTGGGAGCGGCTGCATGCCTTGCTGGACGACTTCGACAAGAACCGCTTGGACGATCTGGCCCGGCGTGCCCAGGCGGCGCGCAGCATCGTGTACGAGTCCGGCCTGCCCGACGCGCTGCGGGTCGAGATCCTCGAGGCCTACCACCGCCTGCAGGCCGAGTACGGACCGGAGATGACCGTCGCCGTGCGCAGTTCCGCCACCGCCGAGGACCTGCCGCACGCCAGCTTCGCCGGCCAGCACGAGACCTATCTCAACGTCAGCGGCGACGAGATGCTGCTGGACGCCTGCCGGCGCTGCTTCGCCAGCATCTTCACCGATCGCGCCATTTCCTACCGCATGGATCAGGGCTTCGACCACTTCAAGGTGGCGCTGTCCATCGGCGTGCAGAAAATGGTGCGCGCCGACCTGGCATCCAGCGGCGTCATGTTTTCCCTGGACACCGAGTCGGGCTTCCGCGACGTGGTCTTCATCACCGGCGCCTATGGGCTCGGTGAGAACGTGGTGCAGGGCGCCGTGGATCCGGACGAGTTCTACGTGCACAAGCCCACCTTCCAGCAGGGCTACCGGGCGGTGCTGCGGCGGCGCCTGGGCCGCAAGCAGGTCAAGATGATCTACAGCGGCGCCGCCCAGGAGACCAGCACCTGCAACGTGGACACCAGCGAGGCGGAGCGGGGGCGCTTCTGCCTCAGTGATGCCGAGGTGCTGCAACTGGCCGACTATGCCATCAAGGTGGAAGCCCATTACAGCGCCAAAGCCGGCCGCGACCGGCCCATGGACGTGGAGTGGGCCAAGGACGGCCTCGACGGCCGGCTCTATCTGGTGCAGGCGCGGCCGGAAACGGTGGTGTCCCGGCGCCAGGGGGATGTGCTCGAGGAGTTCGTGCTGCGGGGCGAAGGACCGGTGCTGGCCACCGGGCGCGCGGTAGGCACCAAGATTGCCGCGGGCGCGGTCCACGTCATCACTGATCCGGGCGAGCTGGCCCGCTTCCAGCCCGGCGAGGTGCTGGTGGCGGACACCACCACCCCGGATTGGGAGCCGGTGATGAAGCAGGCCGCCGCCATCGTCACCGCCCGCGGCGGACGCACCTGCCACGCCGCCATCGTCGCGCGCGAGCTGGGCATCCCCGCCATCGTCGGCGTGGAAGGCGTGATGGACAAGGTGAGCAGCGGCCAGGCGGTGACGGTGTCCTGCGCCGAAGGCGACGTGGGCAAGCTCTATGAAGGCGCGCTGCCCTTCGAGGTGCTGCGCACCGACCTGAGCCAGTTGCAGCGCCCCAAGACCCGCATCATGATCAACATCGCCAACCCCGAGCTGGCCTTCCAGACCAGCTTCATTCCCAACGACGGCGTGGGGCTGGCGCGCATGGAGTTCATCATCAACGCCTACATCAAGGCCCATCCCATGGCCCTGCTGCACCCGGAGCGGGTGGCCGACCCGGCGGAGCGCGAGGCGATCCTGGCCCTGGCGCGGCATCACGAGCGGCCGGCGGACTTTTTCGTGGAGCGCCTGGCCGAGGGCGTCGGCACCATCGCCGCCGCCTTCTACCCGAAGCCCGTCGTGGTGCGCATGTCCGACTTCAAGAGCAACGAGTACGCCAGCCTCCTGGGCGGGCGTGCCTTCGAGCCGCGCGAGGAGAATCCCATGCTCGGCTTCCGCGGCGCCTCGCGCTACACCCACCCGGCCTACGCCGAGGGCTTCGCCCTGGAGTGCGCCGCCATGCGGCGCGTCCGGGAGGAGATGGGCCTTGCCAATGTCAAGCTCATGATCCCCTTCTGCCGGCGGGTGGAGGAGGGCGAGCGGGTGGTGGCCGCCATGGCCGAGCACGGCCTGCGGCGCAGCGACAAGGGCCTGGAGATCTATGTCATGTGCGAGATCCCCAACAACGTGTTGCAGATCGATGCCTTTGCCCAGGTCTTCGACGGCTTTTCCATCGGCTCCAACGACCTCACCCAACTGGTGCTCGGCGTCGACCGCGACTCGGCGCTGGTCGCCTTCGAGTTCGACGAGCGTGATCCCGGCGTGCTGGCCATGCTGCGCATGACCGTGGAAGGCGCGCGGCGCAACGGTCGCCACTCGGGCATCTGCGGCCAGGCGCCCTCCGATTACCCGGAACTGGCCCAGTACCTGGTCGAGGCCGGCATCGATTCCATCAGCCTCAATCCGGACAGCGTGCTGAAGACCACGCTCGCCGTGCTGGACTTCGAGGCGCGGCAGGCCCGCGGCCAGGAGGGATGAGCATGGAGAAGTTGCCGTCCCTGGACCAAGTGGACGCCGCCGGGCATCCCGGCAGCGAGGACAAGGAGGCCGCGCGCCAGGCGCTCGTCAAGCATCGCGAGCAACTGGCCGAGCTGCACGATCTGCTCTACGCCAATCGCCGCCACGCCCTGCTCATCATCCTGCAGGGGATGGATACCTCGGGCAAGGACGGCACCATCCGCCATGTGCTGTCCGGGCTCAATCCGGTCGGCACCCAGGTGCTGTCCTTCAAAGCCCCCAACGACCTGGAGCGCGCCCACGATTACCTGTGGCGCATCCACCGGCACGTGCCCCCGCATGGCACCATCGGCGTCTTCAACCGTTCCCACTACGAGGACGTGGTCACCGCCTTCGTGCACGGCACCATCGACGAGGCCGTGCGGCGTCGGCGCTTTGACGAAATCAACGCTTTCGAGCAATATCTCCACCACAACGGGATCATCCTGCTCAAGTTCTTCCTGCACATTTCCCCGGAGGAGCAGGCGGAGCGCCTGGCCGCCCGCATCCGCGATCCCGCCAAGATGTGGAAGCTGTCCGCCTCGGACCTGTCCGAGCGGCCCCACTGGAACGAGTACCAGGCGGCCTACAACACGGCGCTGCAGGCCACCCACACGGCTTGGGCGCCCTGGACCATCGTGCCGGCGGACCATAAGTGGTATCGCAACCTGCTGGTGGCGCGCACGGTGGTGGCGGCACTCGAAGCATTGAAGCTGGGCTGGCCCACCGGGCCCGTCAGCTAGCGCGTCCGCGGCCCCGGCAGAATTCCGTGTTTGTTCTATAATCCCCACTGGGAGAAATGGTGGGAAGACCCGCCCCCGTACCAAGAATTTTCACAGGAACAAGAAATGGCAGTCTGGATCGAACGCATCAAAAACTCGCTTCCCAAAGCAGCAACCGCTCTGATGATGGGCACCCTCCTGAGCATGGCCGCCCAGGCCGCGGATGTGCCCGCCTCTGCAACTCCCGCGCCGGCACGGGTGGAGCCGCTCCAACTGGCAGCCATTCCCCCGGCGCAACCATTGCCCATGGCCGTGGTGGACGCCGATGACGGCAAGCCCTGGATCATGGTGGATACGCGCCAGCAGACCCTGACCGTGTATGAACGGGATACGGTGCTGAAGAAATTCGACTACGTGGCTCTCGGGCGCGGCGGGGTGGGCGAGGTGCGTACCTCCGGCGACGGCAAGACGCCGCTGGGCACCTATCATATTGCCTGGATCAACGACAACAGCCGCTTTCACATTTTCTTCGGCCTGGACTATCCGAACCTGGACGTCACGGAAAAGGCCTACAAGGAGAATTTGATCAGCAAGGATGTGTACGAGCTGAACAAGAATCTGCTGGCCCACAAGCAACTGCCCTTGCAAGATACGCCCTTGGGTGGGCAGATCGGCATTCACGGCATCGGCCAAGGCGATGTCAATGTGCATCGCCGCTACAATTGGACCCAGGGTTGCGTGGCGCTCACCAATGAACAGGTCGAGCAACTCGCCAATTGGGTGGAGGTGGGTACCAGGGTCGTGATTCGCTGAAGCGCTCCGTATCGTGTCGATTCCTGGCCATGTTTGCGACTCCGACTTTTGGCGGAGTAGCCGGCAAATGGCTGGAAAGCTGCTGGATTACCGTTTAAGCTAAACGTGCTTTGCTGCTAACTATAAAAGGAGAAACGCTATGAGCAAGACGCTGATCACTGCACTTAAACTTTCCGCTTTGGTTCTGCCCCTCAGCCTTGCCGCTTGCGCCACCAAGGGTGATCTGCAGCGGGTCGAAGCCACCGCCAACCAGGCCCGGACCACGGCTGAACAGGCCAACCAGACGGCCAACGCCGCCCAGACCACGGCCAACGAAGCGATCAACCGCGCCAACACCGCCCAGACCACGGCCAACGAAGCCATGAACCGTGTGAATCAGATCCAGCAGCAGATGGCGGCTCAGCCCCAGCCTCAGCCCAGCATGGGCGGCAGCGAGCGCAGCTTCGAAAGATCCATGCGCAAGTAAAAAAATCCGCAGCAAAAGCAAAAGCCCCGCCGTCCAAGACGGCGGGGCTTTTTACGTGGCTGCCGGGGCAGGGAGGCAACTCGGCAGCCGCTCATGCGCCAGCACGGGCGCCACGGGTTAAACCCGTGGCAGGCCTGCTCAACGGGCGCTGGCGCTGAAGGAGGATTTGGCGCTGCCCTGCAGCTGGGCTGAGGATTGTTCCGGCGCAAGCACCCGCGTCGCCACTTCCAGGCTCGACTTGATGCGCTTGCTGGCGGCCAGCGCTTCCTTCTTGCTGCCGAATGGGCCGGTGAAGATCTGGAACGCCCCCTTGACCTGGGTGGCCAGGGCCGGGATCGGCGGGCCCAAGTGGCGCAGCATGGCAGCCAGGCGCAGGGCGTCTTCCTCGCTTTCCAGGCCGCCGGCCTGCACCACCCATTTGCCGCTCAGCTCGGCGAGCGACGGCTCGTTGGCGGTATCGAGGGTGGCCTCGTTGGGCGCGGGCTCCATGTTGTTGAGCTTGGCCAGGAGCTCGGCCACCCCGGGCGTATCGGGGGAGATGGGCACGGGCAGTCCCACGTGCAGGCTGGCCACCTCGGTCGCCTTGTCCCAATCGACCAGCTTGCGATCCTTGGCGGCGTCCACGATCACGTTGACCATGGGTGTCAGGTTGGCGCTCTTCTTCTGGTCCTCCTCCAGCGGCGCGTGCGTCTCGAAGTAGAGCGTGCCGTTGAGCCAGCCGGCCTTGTAGGGCTGGTTGACGATGCGCACCGGCGTGCCCACGGGCACGTCCTTGAAGAGGCTTTCGATGTCCTCCGGATAGAGCTGAATGCAGCCATGGCTCACACGCCGGCCGATGCCGAAGGGCTTGTTGGTGCCGTGGATCAGATAGCCGGGGATGCCCAGGGGCATGGCGAAGTTGCCCAGCGGGTTGTCCGGACCGGCCGGCACCACCTTGGGCAACGGATCGCCGGCGGCGGCGTGTTCCTTCTGGATGGAGGCGGGTACGTACCAGTTGGGATTGGCCCGCTTCGACGCCACCTTGGTTTCGCCCAGCGGCGTGGCCCAGCCCTCGCGGCCGATGCCGATCGGGTGGGTGACGACCATGGGGGTTTCGCCCTCCTTCGCCTTGGGGAAGTAATACAGGCGCATCTCCGGCACGTTCAGCACGATGCCGGTGCGCGGCGCCTTGGGCAGAATGAACTGGGTCGGCAGGATGATGCGGGTACCGGGCTTGGGCAGCCAGGGGTCCACGCCGGGATTGGCCCGGACGATCTCCTCGTAGCCGAGGTCATAGGCGCGGGCGATGTCGAGCAGGGTGTCGCGTTCGCGGGTCACGACGACGCGCGGCTTGCCAACCACGTCATCGCCCGGCGGCGGCAGGGCGAAGGTGTCGGCTACGCCCGGTACGGCGTAAGCGGCACCGAGGGTGAGCCAAGCAAGGCGAACGTGCATGGAGGTCTTGAAGAGGCCGGATTTGAGCAACATGAATTCCTTTTTCCCATCTTGTCCTAGGGTTTAGGGGAACGCAAGATCTTTCCTCGGGTAGGGCGCTGATTTTGTTGTTCTAGATCGGCAGAATCGCTCTTTTGCCGAACGCGGCCATGATGGCCGTATATTGGAACAATTGGCTCTGCATTTCCAGAGGACCAATCTCCCCGCTGCCGTAGAAGCCGATGAACGGCAGGCCGGGAAACTGCTCCCGCATCAGTTCGAGATCGCGATCGGCGCCGCGAAAAAAATCGGCGCCGCGGCCAAGACAGGGGAAGAGCAGGCCGAAGGCCGGCTCGCTGAGCTCCTGCTGGATCTGCTGCAGCCCCATGCGGGTATCACGCTCGGCGCTGATGGGATCGCGCAGGGCCAGGAACACGTGCCGGCCGGGAGGGACCGCGCTGCTCAGCTCCATGCTCTGCCGTGCCGGATCGGTGCCGAGGAGATCGAGCAGCCGATAGCGGCCCGCCGTCACTGCCGTATGCGGATCGCCATGGACCCAGCCGATCGCCATCCGATGCAGGGGGATCCTGTCCTCCTCGCGCACGCTGTAGGGCAGCGACTTCGCCAGCCACTCCAGGGCGGGCCGGTGTCCCAGCTCCAGCAGCAGGCGTCCGTGGCCGGCCGTCACGGGCAGCGGCGGAGTCAGTTGCCGCACGCCGCGCGACAGGGCCAGCGCGGCGTGCTCGGCGCCGGTCAGGACGGCCTGCACCCGGCCCTGGGCGATCTGCCGGCTGCCGGCCCACACCTGATGCGGCCCGGCCGCGGTGCTGGCGCTGGCCACCGCGCCCACCCGCGGGAAGAGGTGCTGCAGCCAGTCCCAGTCCAGCAGTGCCGGTGTGGCAAAGGACAGGATGCTCTGGCCGGAGCCGGCGGCAAAGGGCGGGTCCAGCCGGTAGGGGCCGGCGAGGACCAGCGCGGCGCAGGCGGCTCGTCCGCGGATCCAGCCCGCTTCCGTGAGCACGCCCACGGCACTCGCGCCCATGACCTGGGTGCAGGCGGCCGCGCGCGCGCAGGCCCGCAAGCTCTCATCCAGGACCGGAGCGAATTGCTCGGTCAGGAAGAGCAGCACGCTGTTGGCGCGCGGACTGTCCAGCTTGGCCAGGGCCTCGCTCACGGCGGCCGCGGCGAGCGCCGGTGTGGCCCGCGACCCGCTGCTGAGGCCGGTGGCCGCCGCGCCCGTCACGTCGTGTTCCCGGGCCGGGGCGGCTTCTGCGGCCAGCGGCAGGCCGCATGGACAGGGCAGCGGTCACACTTGGGATTGCGGGCGGTGCAGGTGTAACGCCCATGGAGGATGAGCAGGTGGTGGGCGTCTTTCAGGTAGGGAGGCGGCACGCGCTGCAGCAGGGCTTTCTCCACGGCCAGCGGCGTCTTGCCCGGCGCCAGGCCGGTACGGTTGGACACCCGGAAGATGTGGGTGTCCACGGCCATGGTCTGCTCGCCGAAGGCCATGTTGAGAATGACGTTGGCTGTCTTGCGGCCGACGCCGGGCAGGGCCTCCAGCGCCTCGCGGGAGTGCGGAACCTGGCCCTGGTGGCGCTCCAGCAGGATCTCCGCCGCGCGCACCAGGTTGGCGGCCTTGGTGTTGTACAGGCCGACGGTTTTGATGTAGCCCTTCACGCCTTCCACGCCCAAGGCCACCATGGCCGCCGGCGTGTTGGCCACAGCGAAGAGCTTTGCCGTGGCTTTGTTGACCGACTTGTCGGTGGTATGGGCGGATAACGCCACGGCCACCAGCAGTTCGTAGGGCGTGCTGTAGTTCAGCTCGGTCTTGGGGGAGGGAATGGCCTCGGCGAGGCCAGCGAAGAAACGCTCGATTGCGTGTCGATCCATGATGTCGAAAACGGCAAGAGCGCCCGGAGCGCCCTTGCCCTTTTTGCCTCGAAACTCAGACGTGGCGGTAGCGCCCGACCTCGCCCGGCGCGGCGCGGGGATGCGCCTCGGCCGCCTTGGCCATCTCCTCGATCCAGTGATGGTGCTCCTCTTCGAGCTTGTGCAGCTCGTCGTGGCTCAGGCGGGGCAGAATGTTGTGCTTGATGAACTCACCGAGGTCCAGCAGCGTGGTGGCCCAGATGTAGTCGCTCAGGTGGAAATTGTGGTGCGCGTGGGTCCCATAGGGATAATGGGCGAACTCCGGAGCTTTGGCGGCCTTCAGATCCGGGTCGTTCATGACGTAATTCTTGGCCCAATCATACCAGCGCTTGTAGTACTGTTCCTGCACGGGCAGGCTCCAGTTCTGGGCCTCGTAGAAGGCAAACACGGACACGCGGTTGGCTTTGCCGGAAAAGGGAAAATGTCCTGCCATGTGATTCGCTCCCGGATAAGTGACAGATTATGCACCCCATGCGACTGGGGCTTGTGGTCTAATACGCTGCGCCGCAGCTCAATCAAAAATTATCATCCCCGGGCCGGGGCTTGTAAAAGGGATTGTTTTTATGCCCGAATAAGCTTCCCCTGATTCAGCCGCGCCCGTCGGCCAAAGCCGGCACCGCGGGTGCTGCGGCCGTCTCGCGCTGCCGGGTCCGGCCATCCAGGTAGTTCTTGAAAGCGATCATGAGACCCAGACCAATGAAGGCGCCAGGGGGCAGGATCATGAACAGGAAGCCGTCGTAGTTAGGGATTACGGTCATCTCCAGCCACTGGGCGCCCGGGCCAAAGAGGGTGTGCGCGTTGGCGAAGAGCGTGCCCTTGCCCAGGATTTCGCGCATGCCGCCCAAGACGAAGAGGGCGATGGTGAAGCCGAGGCCCATCATGACGCCGTCCAGGGCGGCCTTGTCCACGGCATGCTTGGAGGCGAAGGCCTCGGCACGCCCGAGGACGAAGCAGTTGGTTACGATTAGTGGAATGAAAATGCCCAGAATCTTGTGCAATTCATGCACGTAGGCATTCATGGCCAAATCGATGATGGTAGTGAAGGCGGCAATGACCAGGATGAAGACGGGCACCCGGATTTCCGGGCTGACTAGGTTGCGGATCAGCGAAACGGATGCATTGGAGGCCGTCAGCACGCCCAAGGTAGCCAGTCCCATGCCGATGCCGTTGACGGCGCTGCTGGTCACCGCCATGGTGGGGCACATGCCCAAGAGTTGGACCAGGGTTGGATTGTTGGTCCAGAGCCCGCTCTTGACGATGTTCGTGTAGCTGCTGGCGCTCATTTTTCACCCTTTGCGCGAATGGATGAAACCCGGGGTAGTGAAATTCTAATGCATTGCTGGCGCTTGGGAAAATAGCACATTCTGATTGGCCTCATAAAACTGCAAAGCCTTCTTGACGGCACCTACTACCGCCCGCGGTGTAATGGTCGCGCCGGTGAACTGGTCGAAATCGCCACCGTCTTTGCGTACTGCCCAGCGATTGGCGGGCGGATCGCCCAGCGACTTGCCTTTGAAGGATAGGATCCAGGGCGAGCGCTCGGCCTCGATGTAGTCACCCAATCCCGGCGTTTCCTTGTGGGCGAGCACGCGCACCCCGGCGATGCGGCCGTCGGCCAGGATGCCGACGAGCAACGTGATGTCGCCCGAATAGCCGTTGGGCGCAATGATCTGGAAGGCAACGCCAACGGGATGACCTTGCTTGCGCGCCCGGTACACGGTCACCGGATTGGCGCTCCCCAGGTATTCCGGACTTACCACAGTGGTTGTGTCCTTCAGCAAGTCGTTGTCGTAAAGCGATTTCGGCATCACGGCGTCTATGCGTTCCAGCAGTGCCATTTCCTCGTTGTGGGCCACCACTTTCTTTGTCTGTAGGTAAGTCAAGGCCAGCGCGGCTGTGGTCACCACCGCGAAGGCTGCCAGAATGAGGGCCATCTTGGCGGCGTGTTTCCAGATCAATGGCTGCTCCCTCCCTGGCCGTGGCCGTAGACGGTGGGCCGGGTGTAGTAGTCGATCATGGGCACGGCCATGTTCAGGAGCAGCACGGAAAAGGCGACGCCATCGGGATAGCCGCCCCAGGTCCGGATGACGTAGGTCAGCGCACCGATGGCCGTACCGAAGATCAAGCGGCCGCGCGGCGTGGTGGGAGAGCTGACCGGATCGGTGGCGATGAAGAAGGCGCCCAGCATCAGGCCGCCGCCGAAGAGATGGAAGAGCGGCCCCGGATAGAGGTCGGGATTGTAAAGGTGAAAGAGTCCCGCCATCAACGCAGTGCCGCCCAGCATGGCGGCCGGAACGTGCCAGCTGATCACCCGCTTGTGGATCATCCACAGTCCGCCGAGCAGATAGGCCAAAGCCACCCACTCGCCGCCCGCGCCGGCGAAGGTGCCGAAGAGATGCGCGTGGCCGCCGACGATCTCGCCGAGGGTGTGGTCGCGGCCCATCTCGGTCTTCACCAGATCCAGCACGGTGGCCTGGCTGACCGCGTCCAGCGGCTGCCAGCCGGCAAAGATCAAGCGCAGGCTATCCATGAAGCCGAGCGCGTCGGCCGAGCCCAGCGGCGCCAGCGCCGGCCAGTGGGTCATGTACTTGGGGAAGGAGATCAGCAGCATCACGTAGCCGACCATGGCCGGGTTGAAAGGATTGTAGCCGAGACCGCCGTACAGCTGCTTGGCCACGACGATGGCGAAGAAGACGCCGACGACGGTCAGCCACCAAGGCGCAATGGCGGGAATGCTCAGGGCCAGCAGCAGGCCGGTGACGACGGCGCTGTAATCACGCAGAAAGCGGCCCACCGGCCGCTTGCGCAGGCGCAGCATGAGCGCCTCGGCGAGGAGGGCGCTGGCGCTGGCGAGGACGAGCTGGATGGGCACCGCCCAACCGAAGAGGTAAGTGGCGACGGCGATGGCCGGCAGCAGGGCGTAAATGACCCGCCGCATCACCAGGCTGACGCTGGCGCCGCCGTGGATGTGCGGGGAGCTGGGGACCTTCAGCGACATAGCCGGGTCCCTCCGGGGTGGCAAGAGGCAGAACGCATTTTTACCTTGTTATTGTGACTTGGTATCCCGTTCCGGGGCAGGCCCGGCAGTCTGTGCCGCCTTGCGCGCCTTGGCCGCTTCGATCTTGGCCAATTGCTCGGGCGTCAGTTCGTGTTTCGGTTTGTCCGCATTGCCCGCGGCCGCCTCGCGCTCCCGCCGCCGGGCCAGGGCCGCTTCGATGGCTGCCTTCTGCTCCGGGCTCAGGGTGGCGGCTGGCGTAGCCGCACCCGCCGCGGCTTCCCCTATCGTCGCGGCATTGGCCTGCGCCTCCTTGGTGCGGGCCATGGCAGCCATCTTTTCGGCGCGCTTGGCTTCGGCCTCGGCCTTCTCGCGAGCGATGCGAGCCAAGCGGGCCTCGTTGCGGCGCCGCGCCAGGTCTGCCTTCTCGCGGTCGCGCTCGATGGCGGCGATCTCCTGCTTGGCGTAGCGGAAATAGTGCACCAGCGGGATCTCGGAGGGACAGACATAGGCGCAGGCGCCGCATTCGATGCAATCGAAGATGTTGTATTCCTGCGCTTTGTCGAAATTCTGGGCGCGCGCGAACCAGTAGAGATCGTGCGGCATCAGGCTGGCCGGGCAGGCTTCCACGCAGGCAGCGCAACGGATGCACGGCATGGCTTCGTGGACCGGCTGAGCCTGTTCCGGCGCCATCACCAGCACGCAGTTGGCCGCCTTGATCACCGGGACATCGGTGCGGTGCAGGGCCACGCCCATGAGCGGGCCGCCCATGAGTACCCGGTCCACCGGGCCGGCCGGGCCGCCGGCGGCCTGGATGAGGCGCTCCATGCTCAGGCCCAGGGGGGCTTCGAAGTTCTGCGGCTGGCGGACATGGCCGGCGACGGTGACGATGCGTGAGACGAGCGGCTCGCCGTCCAGCACTGCGCGTTTGGTGGCGTAGGCGGTGCCGACGTTGACGCAGACCACGCCGATGTCGATGGAATGCCCGCCGGCCGGTATCTGGCGGCCGGTGAGCGCCTCGATGAGCTGCTTGGCCCCGCCCATGGGATACACGGTCGGCACTTCCACCACCGTCATGTCCGCGTGCCCGGCGGCGGCACGGCGCATGGCGGCGATGGCCTCGGGCTTGTTGCCCTCGATGCCGACGAGGCAGCGCCGGCCGCCGAGGGCGTGCAGCATGATCTCGGCGCCCTGCAGGATTTCGTCGGCGCGTTCGCGCATCAGCGCGTCATCGCAGGTGATGTAGGGTTCGCATTCGGCGCCGTTGAGGATGAGCACCGGATCGTGGTGCTCGCCGGGGTTCATCTTGACGGCGGTGGGGAAGCTGGCGCCGCCCAGGCCGACGATGCCCGCGTTGCGGATCAGGGTGCGCAGGGCGCTGGGGTCCAGCTTGCGGAAATCCGCCACCGGCTGGCGCTCGATCCAACGGTCCGCGCCGTCCGGCTGCAGGGTGATGGCCAGCTGCGGCAGGCCGGAGGGGTGCGGCGTGGGGGCCGGGCCGATGGCCGCGACGATGCCGGAGGTGGGCGCGTGCAGGGCGGCGCTGATGTAGCCCACCGGCTTGGCCAGCAGTTGCCCCTTGAGCACCTGCTCGCCCACCTCTACCACGGGCTCGGCGCTCTGGCCGATGTGCTGCTGCAGGGGCAGCACCAGCAGGCCCTCGGGGGCGAGGGGCGCGATGGGGCTGCCGCTGCTGTCCGCCTTGTGGCCGGGCGGATGGATGCCGCCGTGGAAGCGGTGCAGCGGGAAGGCGCCCGCCGCCGTGCCCCCGGCCGGGTAGACGGACGTGACCTCGCGCTCGCGCGCAACGGGCGAGAACGCGGCGGTGAGGCGGCGCAGCGTGAACATCAGGAGGCTTTGACCAGCGGGATGACGGGATAGGGATGGGGCTGCTGCGGATTGCCCCAGCGCCAGTTATCCGCCGTTTGCGGAATGGGCTCCATATGGATGCAGTCCACCGGACAGGGCTCCAGGCAGAGCTCGCAGCCCGTGCACTCCTTGGCAATGACGGTATGCATCTGCTTGGCGGCGCCGACGATGGCGTCCACCGGACAGGCTTGCAGGCACAAGGTGCAGCCGATGCAGCGGTTTTCGTCGATGACCGCCACGGACGGCGGCTTGGGTTCGGCATCCAGGGGCTTGGCTTCCACGCCGAGCAGGTCCGCCAAGGCGCGCACGGTCATGTTGCCGCCGGGCACGCAGTGATTGATGTCGGCTTCGCCGCGGGCGACCGCTTCGGCATAGGGCTTGCAGCCGGGGTAGCCGCACTGGCCGCACTGGGTCTGCGGCAACAGGGCGTCGATCTTTTCCACCATGGGATCGGCGTCCACGCGAAACTTGACCGCGGCGTAGCCGAGCAGGAGGCCCAGCGCCAGTGCCAGCAGACCCAGACTGAGAATCGCGCTAATCATAACCCATTAGACTATGAACAAATGTTAAAATTCAAGCCGAGGACCTGGAGGTCCTTTAATGTTTGACCAAGCCGGCAAAGCCCATGAACGCCAGGGACATGAGCCCGGCGGTGACCAGGGCGATGGCCGAGCCGCGGAAGGCCACCGGCACGTCGGCTACCTCGATGCGCTCGCGCAGGCCGGCAAAGAGGATCATGACCATCGAGAAGCCCACGGCGGCGCCGAAGCCGTACACCGCGCTTTCCAGGAAGCTCATCTGGTCCTGCACCAGCAGCAACGCCACGCCCAGTACCGCGCAGTTGGTGGTGATCAGCGGCAGGAAGATGCCAAGCAGCTGATAGAGCACGGGGCTCGTCTTGTGCACCACCATCTCGGTCAGTTGCACCAGGGCGGCGATGACCAGGATGAAGGCGATGGTGCGCAGGTAGCTGAGGCCCAGCGGATCCAGGATGTAGTGTTCCACCAGCCAGCTGGAGATGGCCGACAGGGTGAGCACGAAGGTGGTGGCGAGCGCCATGCCGGTGGCGGTTTCCAGCTTCTTGGATACCCCCAGGAAGGGGCAGAGGCCGAGAAACTTTACCAGCACGAAGTTGTTGACCAGCACGGTGCTGACCAGGATGGTCATGTAGCCGCCCATCTAAACCCCCGAATCCAGTGGATCGCCGCGACGGCAACCCGGGCCATGTGCTCGGGAATACCCGAGCAAAATACTAAGGCATTATCTCCGCCGTCACAAGAGGCACCGGCCCCCGGATGGATCCGGGGGCCGGTGCCGTATGCATCGGGATCGGCGCCGCATCGGCCGCGTGATGGCAGCCGCTGCCGCAAAGGCGGCTATTTGATGCGCATACCCGGCGCCGCGCCGCTGTCGGGCGCCAGCAGGAAAGGGCCGCCGGCCTCGCCGCTGGCGGCCAGCACCATGCCCTCGGACAGGCCGAACTTCATCTTGCGCGGCGCCAGGTTGGCGACCATGACCGTCAGCCGGCCGATGAGGTCCTCGGGCCGGTAGGCGCTCTTGATGCCGGCGAAGACGGTGCGGGTCTCGCCGCCGAGATCCAGGGTCAGCTTCAGGAGCTTGTCGGCGCCCTCCACCTGCTCGGCGTTGCGGATCCGCGCCACGCGCAGGTCGATCTTGGCGAAATCGTCGATGCCGATGGTGTCGCTGATGGGCGGCTGCACGCCGGCGGACGCCGGCACGGCGGGGGGGAGTTCCTGCTTGGCGTCTTCGAGCATGGCATTGATCCGGTCGGTTTCCAGGCGGTGCATGAGGTGTTCATAGGGGCGGATGGCGTGGTCCAGCAGGGGCTGCGCAAGTCCCTCCCAATCGAGCCGCTCCAGGCTCAGGAAGGCGGCGCTGCGCCCGGCCAGGTCCGGCAGCACCGGGGCCAGATAGGTGACCAGGGCGCGGAAGGCGTTGAGGGTCGTGGTGCAGACGCGCTGCAGGGCCTCGGCCTGGGCCGGGTCCTTGGCCAGCACCCAGGGGGCGCGCTGGTCCACGTATTGGTTGACCCGGTCGGCCAGGGCCATGATCTCGCGCATGGCCTTGCCGTATTCGCGCGCTTCGTAGAGGGCGCCGATGTGCTCGCGCGCGGCGGCCAGTTCACCATAGAGGTCCGCGTCCTCGCCCAGATCGGCCGCCAGCCGGCCTTCGAAGCGCTTGTTGATGAAGCCGGCTGCGCGGGAGGCGAGGTTCACCACCTTGCCCACCAGATCGCTGTTCACCCGCAGCGCGAAGTCCTCCAGGTTGAGGTCGATGTCCTCCACCCGCGGGCTGATCTTGGTGGCGTAGTAGTAGCGCAGGTACTCGGGGTCCAAATGACGCAGGTAGGCGGCGGCGTTGATGAAGGTGCCGCGCGACTTGCTCATCTTGGCGCCGTCCACGGTCAGGAAGCCGTGCACGAAGATGCCGCTGGGCAGCTTGTAGCCCGCGCCCTTGAGCATGGCCGGCCAGAACAAGGTATGAAAGTAGACGATGTCCTTGCCGATGAAGTGGTAGATCTCGGCGCCGCCCTCGGTCACCGGCCGGCGCCAGTAGTCGTCGAAGTCGCGGCCGTGCTGCGCGCACCAGTGCTGGGTGGCGGCCATGTAGCCGATGGGCGCGTCGAGCCAGACGTAGAAGTATTTGCCGGGCGCGTCGGGGATCTCGAAGCCGAAGTAGGGCGCGTCGCGGGAGATATCCCAGTCCTGCAGGCCGGCCTGGAACCACTCCTCCAGCTTGTGGGCGACCTCTTCCTGCAGCACGCCGCTGTGGATCCACTGGCGCAGGAAGTCCTGGAAGTCGGCCAGGCGGAAGAAATAGTGCTCCGAATGCTTCAGCACCGGGGTGGCGCCGGACAGGGCGGAGACCGGGTTGACCAGCTCCGTGGGGCTGTAGGTGGCGCCGCAGGCCTCGCAGGCGTCGCCGTACTGGTCCGGCGCGCCGCAGCGCGGGCATTGGCCGCGGATGAAGCGGTCGGGCAGGAACATGCCCTTGACCGGGTCGAAGGCCTGCTCGATGGTGCGCACGGCGATGTGCCCGGCCTCCTTGAGGGCCAGATAGATGGCGACGGACAGCGCGCGGTTTTCCGGCGAGTGGGTGGTGTAATACAGGTCGAAGCCGATGCCGAAGGCTTGGAAGTCGCGCAGGTGCTCGCCGTGCACGCGCGCCACCAGGGCCTCGGGCGTGATGCCCTCGTTCTGCGCCCGGATCATGATCGGCGTGCCGTGGGTGTCGTCGGCGCAAACGTACACGCAGTCGTGGCCGCACAGCCGGTGGTAGCGCACCCAGATGTCCGTCTGGATGTATTCCACCAGATGGCCGAGATGGATGGCGCCGTTGGCGTAGGGCAGAGCGCTGGTGACGAGCAGTTTGCGTGGTGTTTTCATGGGCCGTTACATTAGCAGTAGCGGGGGTCTTTCGGCAATCTGCGTAGCTGCCGCGTCGGGACCGCGCGGGCAGGGGGAAGGCGGCAGCCGCCGCGTCGGGAGCGCCCGGGGCTCAGGCCGGCTTGCGCAGGTGGGGCAGGGCGGCGAGGAAAAAGTCCTCCTTGCACAGCAGACGCTTGCGGTGGGGGACGGACGCGCGCACCTCGATGCTGATCGCGCTCGGGCTGACGTCGACGATGGCCACCTCGGGCGGCTGCCAGCCGAGCTGCTTCAGATTCTGGTTTTCCATGGCAGCCACCAGCCGGTCGTGGGCGTTCGCCGCGGCGTGCGCGTTGTCCGGTCCTGCCGGCTGCCGTGCGGAGTGGTTGCGGGTGCCCGGCAGTGCGGGCGGCACATCCGCCGCTTCGGCGGGGCTGAAATGTTCGGCGGCGGCCTCGCTCAGTCCCTGCAAGACCTGCTGGGCATCCAGGCCGGCATCCACGTCGAAGCGGAAATGTACCCGCACCCAGTCGTTGGGATCGGCCTTCAGCACGCCGGCATTGATGACGATGCCGTTCGGCACGCGCAGCAGTTGGCCGCTGTCCAGGCGCAGTTCGGTGTAGAAGAGGTTGATGTCGCGGATGATGCCCTGGTAGCCCTGGGCGCGGGTGGGGTGCGGATAGGATTCGATGACGATGGGCAACTGGCCGGCGACGAGCTGGATGTGGTCGCCGATCTCGAAGGGCTTGAAGATGGCGATGGCCAGGCCGCCGAAGAAATTGGCGAAAAAGGACTGGCCGGCCACGCCGAGCATGACCGAGACCAGGGTGCCGCCGACGACGAAGCCGCTCAGCGTGCCGCCCACGGCGAAGATGGTCACGAGCGCCAGAACTGCGTAGAGGAGCAGGCGCGTGATGTAGATGCCGGTGACCGAATCCTGCCAGGACAGCGCGCTGAGGCTCGTCTCCTCGCCGGCGATGACCTTGGACAGCGCGGCGGCGCGCTTGCGCGCCAGGGTGGCTTCGATGTTCCGGATGATGCGCAGGCCGACGAGCACCACGATCAGCGCGCGCAGGATCGTCACCCAGGTGTTGGGCAGGTCATAGTACTTCTCCACCGCCGCCAGGGCCATGACGGCGACGAAGGCGAGCGCCGTCCACAGTACGCTGGAAAGAGGCAGTCTGGGTATGCTTTTAATCAGTTTGACGCGCATTTGTTCGTATCTCCACGCCGGGGCAAGCGCTGCGTGCGCTGGAAAAGCATGTCAAAACGGGGATTTTTCTCGTTCATTTGGAAATTGTCAATTTTTGTAAATGATCCGTCCCTGAATTTCCGCCGCCTGCCGCTGTCGTAGCATGAGAAGCCCATGAGCGTTTGCCGTGGATCGGAGGAGCGCCGCGGGCGGTGCGATCCATGCAGGAAAGCAGCCGCTTTCGACTTTTATCGGCGTGGCAAGTTCAGCATGCTATTCCGGCTTTGGTCGGATTCTGCGGCGGCATCTTGATGGAATCATATTGCGTGCCGGTATCCTGAATGGAACGGCGGCTTGCCATCTTCTAAATAAAAATCTCATCCAAACAGGGGGGAATCGCTCAACGACCGGAAAAGAGAGGATTTCCATGCGAATCGCCTTGATCAGCACGCCCTTCGTCGCATGCCCGCCTTCCAACTATGGTGGTACCGAGCTGATCGCTTACGAGCTGGCCGAAGGCTACGCCAGACGCGGCCACGAGGTGGTGCTCTACGCCACCGGCGACAGCAAGACTTCCGCCACCCTGAAATACTGTTTCGATCAGGCCGTATGGCCGCCGTCCCCGATGAACGAGGTGGAGCACGTCACCTACGCCTATCGCGACATTCTGAGCAGACAGCCGCCCTTCGACATCATCCATGCCCACGGTGTCACCGCCATTCAACTGGGCACGCTGGCGGCGGATATCCCGCTAGTGTACACCGTGCATCATTGCGCCGAGGCGAGCCTGAGCCAAGTGTATCTGCGCCACCCGGAGGCCCACTACGTGTTCATCAGCGAGCGGCAGCGCGCCTTGGAAGTGCCGCTGCCCCGGGCGCACACGATCCACCACGGCCTGCAGGCGGAGCGCTATCCCTTCCAGCCGCAGGCCGGTGATTACCTGGCCTTCCTGGGCCGCTTCGCGCCATACAAGGGCGCTGCAGAGGCCATCGAGGTGGCGCGGCGCGCCGGCTTGCCGCTGCGCATCGCCGGCCGGTTGCATCGAGAGGACTGGCCGGCCAATGAGATGCATCTGGCGGAAGCGCTGCAGCGGCGCCTGCGCGAGCCGGGGGTGGAGTACCTGGGGCCGGTCGATCATCCACGCAAGACGGCGCTGCTGGGTGGCGCCCTGGGTCTGCTCTTTCCCATCCAGTGGGAGGAACCTTTCGGCTTGGTGATGATCGAGGCCATGCTGTGCGGTACGCCCGTGCTGGCCTTCGGGCGCGGCAGCGTGCCCGAGGTGGTGGACGAGGGGGTTACCGGCTTCATCGTGCGCGACCTGGACGAGATGATCACCCGCGTCCCGGATCTCGCCCGCCTGGACCGCGCCCGCGTCCGGGCGCATGCAGTCCGCCGCTTCGGGATGGAGCGCATGGTGGACGAGCATCTTGCCTACTACCACCGCATCCTCGGCCGGCGGGCGCCGGCGTTGCGGCAGGAACTGCCGCCTCTCCTCTCCAACGCCATTTGAGAGGTTCTCATGAATGACGTTCCCAACGCCAAGCACGATCGCGAAAGCCGGGCCGCCGCGGAGGCGGACCGGCTGATTCCCATTCCGCTGGAGCAGGTCTTCGGTTGGGTGCCGCCCGCCGAAGGTCCCGACGTGGGCACGGGCCGCAAGCTGGTGCTCAAGCGCGGCAGCATGTTCGCCGTGCTCAACGGACGGGGCAACGTCACCCCGCCGGGGGCGGCGGAGCTGGGACTCTTTTACCGGGACACGCGCTTTTTGAGCTTCTATGAGCTGAAGTTGCCGGGCGAGACCTCCGCCGAGCTGTCGAGCAACGTCTCCACCCATTACGTCAGCCAGATCGATCTGTCCCTCTACGACGGCTTCGCCACCGACGAACCGCCGGACTGGCGCGCGCAGAACTTCATGCACGTGCAGCGGCGCCAGGTGATCACCGACGTCTTCGCCGACCACCTGCGCGTGATCAACTATCTGCCGCACCGCATTCATTTATGGTTGGAAATCTGGTTCGCGGCAGACTTCGCCGATCTTTTCGAGGCGCGCGGCCTGGAGCGGGAGCAGCGCGGCCAATTCTTCGAACCGCAGGTGAATGGCAATCAGGTCCGGCTCACCTACCGTGGACTGGACGAGCTCTATTACCGCAGCACCCTGTGCTTTTCCCCGGCGCCCGCCGTGCTGGACGGTCGGCACGCGCGCTGGGAGCTGAGCCTGGAGCCGGCCGAGCAGGTGGATCTGGAGGTGATGGCGGTGCCCCATGTGGGCGCTTCACCGGAGGCCGTGCTGCCGCCGGCCGCGTCCTTCGCCGATCGGGAGCGCGTGGTGGCTTCCGCTTATCATCTATGGGAGCAGCAGTGCACCGATTTCGATACGGCGGACGAGTTCTTCGATTCGGCCCTTCACCAAGCGCGGGCCGACCTGAAAGCCTTGATCCTGGAGGACGACGGCCGGCGCATCATTGCCGCCGGCGTGCCGTGGTACGTGGCTCCCTTTGGCCGCGACGCGCTGATCACCGCCTTCCAGTCGCTGCTGGTGAATCCGCAGCTGGCCCGCGACACCCTGCAGTTCCTGGCCCACTACCAGGGCAAGCAGGTGGACGCGTTCCGCGAGGAGGCGCCGGGCAAGATCATGCACGAGATGCGCTACGGCGAGCTGGCCCGCATCGGCATGATCCGCCATACCCCTTACTACGGCACCATCGATGCCACGCCGCTCTTCATCGTGCTGCTGGAGGAGTACTGGCGCTGGACAGGCGATGGCGACATGGTGCGCAGCCTGCTGCCCGCCGCGGTGGCGGCGGCGGAGTGGCTGATCAGCACGGAGCCGTGGGGCGGCGATCCGGACGGCGACGGCTTCATTGAGTACCAGGGCGCCGCCGGCGGCATGGGGCTGGCCAACCAGGGCTGGAAGGATTCCTTCGACGGCGTGCCCTGGCCGGAATACCGCTTCGCCGAGCCGCCCATCGCGCTGGTCGAGGTGCAGGGCTATGCCGCCGACGCCTTCCGCCGGCTGGGCAACCTGCTGCGGGAGCTGGCGCGCGACGAGACCGCCGCCCGACAGTGGGAGGCGCGTGCCCGCGAGCTGATGCGCCGCATCGAGGACCACTTCTGGCTGCCCAACCAGCAATTCTACGCCCTGGCGCTGGATGGCCAGAAACGGGCGCTGCCGACGCTGACCTCCAATCCCGGCCACCTGCTCTTCAGCCGCGCCATCGAGCCGCAGCGGGCACGGCTCCTGGCCCAGCACCTGATGGGCCAGGAGCTCTTCAACGGCTGGGGCATCCGCACCCTGGCCCCCATGCAGAAGGCCTACAATCCGCTGAGCTATCACAACGGCTCCGTCTGGCCCCACGACAACTCGCTCATCGCCCAAGGCTTGGCCAACTACGACATGCAGGCGCAGGCGCTGGCCCTCTTCGACTCCCTGTTCCAGGCCGCGCAGAGCTTCGAGCATCTGCGCCTGCCCGAGCTTTTCTGCGGCATTGGCCCGCAGGAGGCCAGCTTCCCGGTGCGCTACCCGGTGGCGTGCACGCCGCAGGCCTGGGCCAGCGCCACCTGGTTTCTGTTGCTGCGCTCTTTCCTGGGTCTGCAGCCCAACGTGCCGGAGGGCCGCCTGGACATCCAGCAGCCCTGCCTGCCGGCTTGGCTGCCCAGTGTGCGCCTGTCCAACCTGCGCATCGGCAACACGCGGCTCGACCTGCAATTCTTCCGCAAGGGCGAGCGGGCCAATGTGGAGGTGCTGGGCGTGGACGGCGCTCCGCTGCGGGTGCAGATCCAGATCTGACGGCAAAGGGGGGCGGCACGCCGCCCCCCTTTGCCTGGCCGCCGAAATTTGCCACCATGTGGCTGGACTTGTTCTAGGCAATCAGACGGCCGCCGCGGGTGCGCCGCGGCGGCCGTTCGCAACAGGGATGGGCAAGATGGACGACAACTTCAATCCGGCGGTGGTGATCGGCATGGGCCAGCTCGGCCGGGTCTTTGCCGGGGCCTTGCTGGCTGCTGGCACCGGCGTGCTGCCGGTGCTGCGGGGCACGGACATGGCGGCCGTGGCCGAGCGCTTTCCGCGCCCGCCGCTGGTGCTGGTGGCCACCGGCGAGGACGATCTGCATCCGGTGCTGGAGCGCCTGCCGACGCCCTGGCGGGAGCGGGTGGCCCTGCTGCAGAACGAGCTGCTGCCGCGCGACTGGCAGCGGCACAGCATCCGCCTGCCCACGGTCGTGCCCGTATGGTTCGAGAAGAAAGCGGGCACCGACGTGAAGCCCCTGCTGCCTTCGCCGGTGCACGGCCCCGCCGCCGAGCTGCTGCTGCGGGCCTTGGGCGCGGTGGGCATTCCGGCCCGCGCGCTCGACAGCGAGGAGGCGCTGACCTTCGAGCTGGTGCTCAAGAATGTCTATATTCTCACCACCAACATCGCCGGTATGCGGGTGGGCGGCAACACGGGCGAGTTATGGGAGCGGCACCGGGAGCTGGCGGAAGCGGTCATGGACGAGGTGATCGCCATCCAGGAAGGGTTGACCGGCGGCCGCTTCGCGCGGGCGGCGCTGCTGCAGGGTCTGCAGGCGGCCCTCCTCGCCGACCCGCTGCACGGGTGCATGGGACGCAGCGCGCCCGTGCGCCTGCGCCGTGCCCTGGCCCACGCGGAGCGCCTGGGGATCGCGGTCCCGACCCTGCGCGAAATCGCCGACCAAGGCTGAGGCGCCGCTAGTCCGCGGGCTGGAGCAGGTGCTCCAACAGCTCGGCCCACTCCCGGTGGCCGCCGCGCCGGAAGAAGCCCAAGCTGCGGCGCCAGGCCTCGGCGGCCGCCTCCGCCTGCCCCCGGGCCTCGAAGATTCGCCCCAGGCCCAGAAAGATCTGCCCCAGCACCTTGTCGCGCTCGGGCTCGGCCAGGTCCAGGCCGCGCACCCGACGCAGGGCGTCCTGATAGAGGATCTGGGCGCGCTCCCAGGCCGCCTGCTGGCGCAGCAGATGGGCCAGGGCCAGCTGGGGCAGCAGATCCGTGGGGCCGCCGTCCAGGGCGTTGGCCAAGGCGACCGCTTCCTCCAGGGCGGCGATGGCGGCCGCGTCCTGCTCCTGGTCGTGGAGCTCCATGGCCCGGCGGAAGAGCAGGTCGATCAAGGCGGGCGCTTCTCCTGTCTGGCGCGCCTGGGCAATGGCGGTGTCGAGGTCGTCGTGCATGCGTCGCTCCGGGTTGAGGCTGTGGCGTTATTGTCGCAGGCCGGCCGCGCAAATGGTACTACACAAGCGGCGGATAATCTGATATAAAGTCCGACTTTACAGAATTCCTATTGGAGAAGTTCCATGGCTAAGGTTTGTCTCGTGACGGGCAAGAAGCCCATGTCCGGCAACAACGTTTCTCACGCGAACAACAAGACCCGCCGCCGCTTTCTGCCCAACCTGCAAAGCCGCCGCTTCTGGGTCGAGAGCGAGAACCGCTGGGTGCGCCTGCGGCTCAGCGCCCGCGCGGTGAAGACCATCGACAAGAAGGGCATCGACGTCGTCCTGGCCGAACTGCGCGCCAAGGGCGAGAAGATCTAAGGAGTTCTCCATGCGCGACAAGATCAAACTGGTGTCCTCGGCCAAGACCGGCCACTTCTATACCACCACCAAGAACAAGAAGACCACGCCCGACAAGCTGGAGTTCAAGAAGTACGATCCCGTGGTGCGCAAGCACGTGACCTACCGCGAAGAAAAGCTCAAGTAAGCTTCCCGCGGCAGCATGCATGAAAACGCCCGGCCTTGGCCGGGCGTTTTTGTTTCTTGGGCTGCCTTTATTGGATGACCCGCTTGGCCTTGGCCAGGCCGAGGAGCTCCAGCAGGCGGATATAGGCCCAGCCGATGTCGAACTCCCAGGGCTTCACGGCCAGCTTGGGGCTAGCGGCGTAGCGGTGATGATTGTTGTGCAGCTCCTCGCCGCCGATCAGGATGCCCCAGGGAAAGAGGTTGGTGCTGTTGTCCTTGACCTGGAAGTTGCGGTAGCCGGTGAAGTGGCCGAGGCCGTTGATCACGCCCGCCGCCCAGAAGGGGATCCACAGCATCTGCACGCCCCAGGCCAGAAAGCCCGCCAGCCAGCCGAAGAGCAGCAGGTTGACGGCCAGCAGCAGGGTGATGCCCAAAGCCGGGAAGCGGCTGTACAGCTTGCGCTCGACCCAGTCTTCCGGCGTGCCGCGCCCGTATTTCTCGACCATGTCGCGGTCCTGGACCGCCTTGCGGTACAGGAAGGCGCCGCCGAAGAGCACGTGCCAGATGCCGTAGATCTTCGGGCTGTGGGGATCGCCCTCGCGTTCGCAGAAGGCGTGGTGCTTGCGATGGGAGGATACCCACTCCTTGGTGACCATGCCGGTGGTGAGCCAGAGCCAGAAGCGCATGAAGTGGCTGACCAGCGGGTGGAGGATGACGGACATGTGCGATTGCGAGCGGTGCAGGTAGATGGTCACCGACGCGATGGTGATGTGGGTGGCGAGCAGCACGTAGAGGACCACCCACCAGCCGGAAACGGGTAACAAGGGGAAGCTCATGATTGCGGGAATCTCCTATTCAGATGTCTGGGTCTTAAATGGCCCGGGCAACACGGCCATTGTATGACGGCGGCGGGGCAAACGAAAGGCTATTTTGGGCGGCGGGGCAGGGGGCGCCACCCATTGTCAGTGCCGCGGCTCGAGCAGCCGCACATGCTCGCGCAGAAAGTCGAGGAAGGTGCGCGCCACCACCGACATTTGCTTGTGCCGCGGGCGAACCACATACCAGGAGCGCCGGATGGGAAAGCCCTGCACGTCGAGCACGGTCACCGCTTCCCGGTGGGGATCGGGATGGAGGGTGCTCTGGGACAGGAGCGCCAGCCCGAGTCCGCCGGCGACTGCCTGTTTGATTGCCTCGTTGCTGCCCAGTTCCATGCGTATCCTGAGCTGCGCCTGACGCTCCTGGAACTCGCGTTCGATGGTCATGCGCGTGCCCGAGCCGCGTTCCCGCACGAGGAAGGGCTCGTTTGCCAGGTCGGCGAAGGGGATGCGCTTGCGCCGCGCCAGCGGGTGCGAGATCGGCGCCAGCACCACCAGCGGGTTTTCCATGAAGGGCTCGCATTCCATGTCGAGTTCCTCGGGCGGCACACCCATGATGTAGACATCATCCTGGTTGCGCCCGAGCCGCTCCAGCAGGCGATCCCGGTTGACGACCTCCAGGGCGACATCGATTCCCGGATACTGGGCGCAAAAGGGCCCAAGGATCCGCGGCATGAAGTACTTGGTGGTGGTGACCGCCGCGATCCGCAATCGTCCCCGCTTCACGCCCTTGAGGTCCGCGATGGTCTGCTCGAAACGGGCCCAGGTGTCCAGCCAGTCGGCACAGGTGGCATAGAGCTCTTCGCCCGCCTGGGTGAGAAAGACCTTTTTGCCGATCTGTTCGAGCAGCGGCAGTCCCACCTCTTCGTGGAGCAGCCGGATCTGTTTCGAGACCGTCGGCTGCGTGACGTGCATTTCTTCAGCCGCCCGCGAAAAGCTCTTCAGGCGGGCTACCGCCTCGAATGTCCGCAACTGACGCAAGCTGACGCGCATCATGACGCTCACCCCTCCTGTTAGAGTATTGCCTACAGGCTATCATTTCTATTCTAACAATTCATTTTTGTTTTGCATCCATCTTTCCTAGACTCGGTGGCCAGGCGTTCTCATCACCAACCGCAAGGAGTCAGGCCATGCCACCTACACTGAGTTCGTTGACCCCCGTTCTCGTTCTGGCCGCCCCGTTGCTGCTTTGGGCCGTCGGCCTCATGCCGACGGCGCTGGCCAACGCCCGTCCCCGCCTGATGGCACGCATGAACATCGCCGCCGCGTGGCTGGCCTTCGCCGGTGCGTTGCTCGCGGCGGTGGCGCACGGTTTCGGCGCGACGCATTCGTGGACTTTGTTCTCGCTGCCCGTGCCCGGCGATGTTGGCGCGTTTTCCGTCGGCAGCTACGTCAATGGCGTGACCATTATCATGCTGATGCTCGTGTCCTTCGTGGGAGTGGTGGTGTCCCGCTATGCGCGCAACTACCTCGACGGCGATGCCAGCCAAGGCCGCTTCCACAAGTGGTTGGCCCTGACGCTCGCCGCCATCCTGACCTTGATCGTATCCGGCAACCTGCTCATGTTCTCCCTGGCCTGGATCGCGACCAGCCTCTGCCTGCATCAACTGCTGCTGTTCTATCGCGAGCGGCCGGCCGCCGTGCTGGCGGCCCATAAAAAGTTCGTCGCCAGCCGCATCGGCGATGCCAGCCTGCTGCTCGCGATCTTCCTGATCGGGTCGACGCTCCACACCTTGGAGTTCGGGGAGATCTTCCGCCGCATGGCCGCGCTGGACGGGCCGCTGCCGCCGGCCCTGCAATGGGCCTCGATGCTGATCGTGCTGAGCGCCGGCCTCAAGTCGGCCCAGTTTCCCTTTCACGGCTGGCTGATCCAGGTGATGGAGGCGCCCACGCCGGTGTCCGCGCTCCTGCACGCGGGCATCGTCAACGCCGGGGCATTCCTCGTCATCCGCATGAGTCCGGTTCTGTCCCATTCGGGAACGGCCCTGGGCCTGTTGGCGCTCGTCGGCCTGGTTACGCTGACCTTGGCGTCCCTGGTCATGCTTACACAGACCAGCATCAAGGTCTCGCTCGCCTGGTCCACCACGGCGCAGATGGGCTTCATGCTGCTGGAGTGCGGCCTTGGGCTGTATAGCCTGGCCATGCTGCACCTGGTGGCCCACTCGCTGTACAAGGCGCATGCCTTCCTGGCTTCCGGCAGCGGTGTCGACGGCTTTCGCGCACCCGCCGTGGCTTACCAAGGCAAGGACTGGCAGCTCGGCCACCTGGGTTTCGCCCTGCTCGGCGCGGGGCTGATGGCCCTGGGCGTCGGCGCGGCATTCGGCATCATGCCGCAGGCGCAGCCCGCGCTGCTTGCCGCGGGAGCCATCGTGGCCATCGCCCTGAGCCAGTTGCTGCTGCAGGCGGCCAGCTTGCCGGGCAGCCCGGCTTTCCTGCTGCGCGTTCTGGGCCTTGCCGCCATCGTTTCCGTTGCTTACTTCGCCCTGCACGGGGTGTTCGAGCGCGCCCTGCACGGCAGCGTGCTGCCGCTGCGCGATGCGGCCAGCGCCTTTCAGCCCGCGCTCATCGGGCTGACCATCGCCGCTTTTCTCGGCCTGCTGATGGTGCAGCAGTTCTTCAGGAGCACGACCCCCTCCCGCCTGCGGGAGGCCCTGTACGTGCATCTGTACAACGGCCTGTACATCGACGTTTACATCACACGATTGTTGCAGCGCGTGTGGCCCGGGCCGCTCCAGTCCACCCAGTCCCAAGGAGGCTAATCATGAGCGCCACCGATGCCATTTTCTTGAAAGAGTCCGATCTGCCGGTCCGCGAAACAGACACCCGTCCGGAGCAGGGGCCGGGCCGGGCCGGCGCCCACGCCGCCGGCCCGGCCCAGACGGACGCCGTCGAACTGGACCGGCTCATCGACGCAGCCTGCGCGCGCATCGCGCCCCTGTGGCCGCTGAAGCACTTCGTCGCCGTCAACCCGTTTTTCGGCCTGCGCGACCAGACATTCCAGGAGGCGTCCGACACCCTGGCCCGCGTCGTTGGCAGCAGCCTCTATATGCCGCGTGCCTACTATCGCGAACAGCTGGCCGCGGGCCGCATCACGCGCGAGGACCTGGAATTGGCCATCGCCCGCTGCGGCAGCCAAATGGATGTGGCGGCCATTGAACGGGTGCTCGCCTCGGAAGCCCCCCGGCCGAAGATGGGCATGGCTTCGGTCAGCGAGGTGCTCGACCGGGTGGAGGGCGGCATGTGGACGAGTTTCGTCACCGAGCGCATCAGCCTGCATTGCGCCGCCTATTTCGACCTGGGCCAGGCCATGGTGAGCATGCCCTGGCGCGGGCAGTCCCTGTATGCCGCCTGGCGCAAGGCCGCCGCTCTCGACCGGAGCCCCGCCATGATGGGTCTGGGCGACTTCCGGGCGGCCGTCGCCAGGCTGCCTGCCCAGCCGCGCGCGGCCATTGCCTGGGCGCTCGAGCAGCTGGACATTCCGCCGGCGGCGACGGAGCGCTACCTGCACGCCGCACTGCTGAGCATCGGCGGTTGGGCGGCCTGGACCCGCTACTTGCGCTGGCAGGCGGAACTCGCTGGGCAGCAGGACGATTCCATGGTCGATCTGCTGGCCATTCGGCTGATGTGGGACGTCCTGCTGTTCACGGAAAAGGGCACTGCGGCCCTGGTGGCGCGCTGGCGTGAGATGTTGGCCGCCAGCATGCGGCCGCCGTCCGCCAAGCGCCAAGCGGCTGCGGAGGTCGACCGCATCCTGCTCAACGCCATGGAGATCGGCTTCCAGCGCGAGGTGATCGCCGGGCTGGGTGCCGCGCCCAAACACGGGGAACGCGCCCGGGCCGCCGCGCGGCCGGCAGTGCAGGCGGCCTTCTGCATCGACGTGCGTTCCGAGGTATTCCGCCGCGCCCTGGAAACGGTGGCGCCCAAGGTGCAGACGCTCGGGTTCGCCGGCTTCTTCGGCGTCTTCATCGAATACGTGCCGCTCGGCGCCGGCGCCGGCCGTTCTCACGTCCCGGTGATCTTCAACCCCGCCTACCGCGTATGCGAGCAGCTGAAGACCGACGATCCGCAGGCGAATGCGCAGCAAGCGGCCAAGCGGCGCCAGCGCATCAGTCTGAGCAAGGCCTGGAAGGGGTTCAAGCTGTCGGCGGCCTCCTGCTTTTCCTTCGTCGAGGCCGCCGGGCTGATGTATGCACCCAAGCTGATCAGTGACAGTTTCGGCTGGAGCCGGCCGGTACCCGACCCGTTCACGCAGGGGTTGGACAAGCAACTCATCAGCCGGATCGGCCCCGCCCTGGCCGCCGCGCCGCAGGCGCAGTGCTGCGGCCAGCACGCGGAGGCGGGCATCCCGCAGGCCGATTGGGTCGACAACGCGGAGCGTATCCTGCGCGCCATGGCCCTAACCGGCGATTTCGCGCGCTTGGTGCTGCTGGTGGGGCACGGCAGCAGCACGGTGAACAATCCCCACGCCACCGGTCTGGACTGTGGTGCCTGCGCCGGCCAGACCGGCGAGGCCAGTGCCCGCGTGGTGGCCGCGCTGCTGAACCAGCCGGCGGTGCGGCGCGGTTTGCGCGAGCGCGGCATCGTCATCCCGGAGGACACCTGGTTCCTGGCCGGTCTGCACGACACCACCACCGACGACGTGCGCCTGTTCGACACCGACGAAGTACCCGAACCGCTGGCACAGGACCTGGCGCAACTGCGCCAGTGGCTGGAGCAGGCCGGCGGCCTGACCCGCATGCAGCGCGCCGCGCTGCTCGGCACCGCCGGCCTGCCGGACCGGGCCGTGGAGGCCGATGTGCGCCGGCGCAGCCGCGACTGGTCCCAGGTGCGCCCGGAATGGGGCCTGGCCGGCAACGCGGCCTTCATCGCCGCGCCCCGGGAGCGCACCCTCGGCGTCGATCTGGGCGGCCGCGCCTTCCTGCATGAGTACCGGTGGCAGGCCGATGAAAGCTTCCGCACCCTGGAGCTGATCATGACCGCACCGTTGGTGGTGGCCAACTGGATCAACATGCAGTACTACGGCTCGGTAGTCGACAATCAGCGCTTCGGCAGTGGCAACAAGGTGCTGCACAACGTGGTCGGCGGCGCCATCGGCGTGCTGGAGGGCAACGGCGGCGACCTGCGCGTCGGCCTGTCCTTGCAGTCGCTGCACGACGGCAAGCGCTGGGTGCACGAGCCCCTGCGCCTGAGCGTGTTCATCGAAGCGCCCGCGGCCGCCATGGACGACGTCATCGCCCGCCACGAGCTGGTGCGCCAGTTGGTGGAGAACGGCTGGCTGCACCTGTTCCGCATCGGCACGGACGGCGGCATCTTCCGGCGCGTGGCAAGCGGGCGCTGGGAGCGGTTCGAAGCGAGTGCGCCATGAGCGTTGCATCCGCCGTCTGCCAGCGGTGTATACCGGCGCGGAAATCGCGCTGCCAACCCGGCACGGCAAGGAACGGGTCATCGCCCCGGCCGTGGAAAAGGCGCTGGGGTGCCGCATCAGGCACGTGGCCGGTTACGACACGGACCGCCTTGGCGCTTCACGCGCGAAACACCGCGCCCGGGCACCCAGTTGGAAGCGGCACGGCGCAACGCCCGCATCGCCGTGGAGCTGATCGGCTTGCCGATTGGCGTGGGCAGCGGACGAGCGTGCCCTCGAGTGCACCGCGTGGCCCAAGGGCGGGCGCGCTTCGCGCGCCGCTTCATTCGCCATTGGGCTGCGCTCGAGGCCTTCGCCCAAGAGGCGGGGTTCCCGGCACAGCATCTGGTCCTGCGCTTGGAAGGCGCATGCGATTCGGGCATGCGTAGGGGAATCGATGCCTGGACCGGCCTGGAAGACGCCTGCGCCTGGGCATTGGCGACGGCGAGCGGGCAGGCCCTCGCCGAGACCGACGGACGCGCCCATGCCAATCCGTTGCGCATGGCGAACATCGGCCTCGCGGCCTAGGACCTGGGGCCAGGCTCGCTGCGGGCCTGGAACGCCTGCTGATGGACGGCCTGGCCGAGCTGCCCTACTGCAAGTACCTGCGCGTGCTGGACGGTCATGCCCGCCAACTTGCTGCCAATGCTTCCCGGGCGGGCTCCTGACGGAGCACTGCGGCCGAGACCGCAGCGATCGGGCGTATCTGGCGGAAGCGCTGGCGGGCAGCCCGTTCTCCCTGTCGGCAGCCTGCATCAGCCGCAATGCGCGGCGTCTCTCTGACTGCTGTGCAGCGGATCGAGAGCCCGACGGCGAATCCCGCGGCTATCTCGGCGTGGACTTCGACCTGCGCGAAGTGCCAGCCACCCAGCCGCTCTGCGAGCAGTCGGGACAGTGGATGCGGCACCAGGGCGATCCGGCCATGCGTGCCGGTTTGTTTCAGCAGGAGCGGGTCGCCAGCCCGATGGATGAGCGCATCGACGCGGGGCTAGATCCTCTCGCTGAATTGATCACAATGCATGGCGTCTTTCACGCCAAGCTGCATTTTTCCAGTTCGCGCGCCACCCTTTGGCCGCTGCGCGACCCTTGTCGCTTTCTCATCCGTGGCATCAGCGAGCTTGCTGGCGCGGATCTTTGCCTGGCCTTCGCGCCGGGGTTGTCCGGATGACGCCGCGATGCCGGCGGATGCCTTGCCCGTGATCCTGCGCGGCTTTCGTGACCTGCGCTTCATGGACGAGACGCTTGACCTGCGCCCTGGAACGCTGAACGTCTGCAACGGCATGGTGGGCCTCATCTTTTCCTGCCATGGTTGGCATCGTGTGCGCTGGAGCGGGTCCTTGGACAAGAGCAGGTCGCTTCCGGCTCGGCGCCGCCGGCGGCGCAGCGTCAGCTCACGCCGCGTTCCCGCGCGCCATCCATTCATTTCGGTTTATGGTTGCCATAAAAAATCAAGACTGTTGTTTATCGTATTCAATATCTACCATTAGCTTCCAATGAATGGCTGCATCCAGCTCATCCACGGGCTGCATCCGGCCATGCGGCTTTTTCGGGACAGGAACCACTGATCCGCTGCCCGGATTGCCGCTTCTCAAAGCCTTGGTCGGGGCGTTGCTGACCTGCCCCCGGCATGATGTATCCGTCGGCGCGGCAGTGGCCGCATTTGCCGCCGGGCGGGTGCCGCCGAATGGCCCCGCACCCTGCGGTTTCCCCGCGCCGCCGAGGCGCTGAATGAAAACAACTTGCATACGGGAGAGTTGACACAGTGGACAAACTGACAGCTTTGCTTCCGGCCATTCCGCTGTCCTCGGCCATACTGATCGCGTTGCTCGCCGGCAGGCCGCAGCGGAGCTTGGCGCGCCTGAGCGTCGCGTTTTCGGTAATCACCCTTCTGCTCGCCGCCGCCTCGCTGGTGCTGTATTTGAGCGAGCGGGACGCCCAATGGATATCATCCGGCCTGCCTTGGGGCAGTCTGTACCACGATCCACTGAGCAGCATCATGTCCCTGGCGGTCGCGGGCATCAGCTTGGTGGTGCACGTCTACTCGGTTCGCTACATGGCCGAGGAGCGCGGCTATGTCCGCTTCTTCGTGCTGCTGGATCTGATGACGGCCACCATTCTATTGATGGTGGCCGCAGGCGATCTCATTACCCTGCTGGTGGCGTGGCATCTGGTCGGCGTGCTGCTGTATTTCCTGCTCGGCCACGATCTGCAGCGGCCGACCGCGCAACGCTACGCCTTCTGGACCTTCTTCACCTACCGGCTCGGCGATCTGCCGCTGGCGCTGGCCGCGGTCCTGCTGTACCAGGCCTTCGGCACGGTGTCGCTGCCGGCGCTCTTCGAGCATCTCGCCGCCGCCCCCGACACCCAGACCATCTTCGGACTCCCGCTGGCGGCCACGGTCGGCCTGCTGGTGGCGCTGGCCGCCTTCGCGCGCTCGGCGCAGTTCCCGCTGCACACCTGGCTGCCCTACACCATGGAGGGACCGACGCCGGTCTCGGCCCTGATGCACGCGGGCATCGTCAACGCCGGCGGCTTCATCATCACCCGCTTCGCCCCGGTCTTCGTCTACGCCGGCGAGGTGCTGCACCTGGTCTTCGCGGTGGGCCTGGTCACGGCCATCCTGGGTTCGGTGCTCATGCTGACCCAGAATGACATCAAAAAGTCCCTCGGCTATTCCACCATGGGGCAGATGGGCTTCATGTTCGTCGAGTGCGGCGTCGGCGCCTTTTCCCTGGCGATCTATCACCTGATTGCCCACGGCCTCTTCAAGGGCACGCTTTTCCTCGGCGCCGGCGGCGTGATCGGCAACGCGCGCAACCACGACGGCGTCCCGCAGGACGATGTCTACACCTTCGTGGTCGAACGCAAGCCGGTGGCTTCCCGCCTGCCCTGGGTGGTCGCCGCGGCGATCACGGTGGTGGTGCCGTTCGTGATCCTCGGCCTGTCCCATTGGCTGGTGGGCGGCGATTTCGTCGGCCAGCAGGGCGGCATCATCCTGCTGTTCTTCGGCTGGGTCACCGGCGCGCAGCTGCTGTTCGCCACCTACCGCCTGCATGCCGAGAGCCCGTGGCGCCTGATGGGCATGATCATCCTGTCGCTCACCATCGTGGTGGCCGGCTATACCCTCATCGAGCACGCCTTCAGCCAGTTCCTGTTCCCGGACCAGAACTTGAGCGAACGCATCTACGCGGCGGCCAGCATTCCGTGGGCGACCTTCGATGTTCTCGTCGCGATCCTGACGGCCGCCATCGTCCTGGGCTGGCTGGCGACCTACTACGCCGCAGCCAGGGGCGGCACGCGCGACGGCGATGTGTCGCCTCTCAAGCTGGCGTTCTATTCGCTGATTTCGCGCGAACTCTATGTGGCCGACGTGTATGCCAGGTTGACGGAATCCGTGCTGGCCCTTTCGAAACGGCTGAACGTCTGGACGAGGTGGGTGTGACATGACGCTACTGCTGATTGCCGGATTGTTTCTGCCGCTGTTCCCGCTGAGCATCGTGCTCAATGTCGCGGTCACGCGGCTACGCCATCCCGTTGCCCGCTTCGTGCTGTTGCTGCTCTGGCCGCAGCTCGGGGTGATGGCGTTGCAGGCCGCCGGCCAGGATGTCCCGTCGGCCTTCGTGCCCTGGGCACTGCTGAGCGCGGGATTCTACGCGCTGCGCCTCCTGACCGTGCGGGACCTCGGCCTGTGGGCGAGCTTTCTCGCCACATCGGCGCTGGCCCTGACCTGGGCGCTGGCCAATGGCGGCGCCAGCATCACCGAGCTGCGGTTCTTTGCTTTCTGGTTCAGCCTCCCGGCAGCCTTGCTGGCGCTGCTCACCGGTCCTTTGTCGCGACGCTTCGGCGCGGCCTACGCGGGCTTGCCCGGTGGGCTGGCGGGCATGCTGCCGCGCCTGTCCGGCGTGCTCGTCCTGGCGGCACTGGCCGGCGTTGCCACGCCGCCCTTCCCGACCTTCTTTGCCATGCTGGGCCTGCTGCAGCGGCTCGGCTGGTCGGCCGCCCTCGGCACGGTGTTCATCTGGCTGATCTGGGGCTGGGCGGCAATCAGGCTGGTGCAGGGCTTCGTGGTCGGCCCCGCCCGCCAAGGATCCATCGATGACATCGGACGACCTTCCACGCTGGCGTATGCGAGCCTGCTCGTCGCCTTCGTGGCTGCCGGTCTCTACCTGACAGGAGGTAGCCTGTGACGCTCGCACTCGGGAGACGACTCAAGATCCGCGCCATGGTCCAGATGGCCGGCGAACCCATTCCCTTCTTCTGGCCGATGCGCACCTTCATCCACCACAATCCCCTGCACGGGTTGGAGCACATGCCCTTTGAGCAGGCGACGACCGAGGGCGAGCGGCTCTTTCATGCGCGCGCCTACCTGCCGCGTGCCATCTATCAGCGCTACCTGGCCAGCGGCAAGATCGACACGGCCGTGCTGGCGGCGCAGATCGAGCACTTCCGTGCCAAGCAGCCGTCCCTCGCGGGGCTGGATCTGCAACAACTGCTGATGACGCTGCTGACCCAGGTCGAGCAGCCGCTGGGTTGGCGCCCGACCCTGGCGAACGGGCGTGATGTCCATGCCGCGCTCACCGGCGCTGCCTTGCCCCCGTTCGAGCTCGATCCGGTGTCCCTGGCCGCGCGCGTCAAGGCCGAGATGCCGCCCAGCCGCCCGGTGCACGCCGTTGTGGACGCGCTTTTCGGCACAGAGATCGGCACGACCCTGGACGAGCTGGTGATCAAGAGCTGCCTCGATTTCTTCGACGAGGGCCAGTCCGTCTGGCAGATGCCCGGGCGCGAAAAGGGGTTGTTCACGGCCTGGAGCGCACTGGCGCGGCGCAACCTGAAGCTGTTCATCCATGGCCTGCACATCAAGCAGATCCTCGCCCTCGACGACACGCCCGAGGGCATCATCAGCCATGTGATGACCGAGCTGCGGGTGCCCGAAGATGCCTGGATGGATTATTTCACGGCCGAACTGACCCGGCTGCATGGCTGGGCCGGCTTCATCCGCTGGCGCTCGGGTGCCAAGCACTATCACTGGAATCAGATCTATCCGGCCGATCTGGTGGATTATCTGGCCATCCGCCTGGTGCTGGGATTGGCGCTGTTGCGCGAGCACGCCCAGCGCAAGCGGATCCCGGTGAATACGGTCGAGCTCGCCCGCTTCGTCGACGAGCACCCGGAGGAAGCCTATTTGCGCCATGAGCTCCACGGCAAGCGGGTTCTGCCGGCCATGGCGCATGCGGTCGAGGATGCCATCGAGAGTGGACGCAAGGCGCGCATGGTCCGCCTGCTGCCCGAATACCTGGCGCGCAAGCGCGAGGACGAGGCCCGGCGCATGGCCGCGGGCTTGCGGCAGCTGGCCGCGCGCGCCGGGATGGCCGATGCGATTGAGCACCTGAAGCCGAACGAGGTCGATCGCCTGTTGCCGATGCTCGCCAGCCTCGAGCGGGAAGAGGGCCAGATGTGGCTGAATGCTCACGAGGCGCAGCACATGGATCGGCTGCTGAACGGGCTGAAGCTGACGGCGCCGGCGCCGCGCGAGAAGCGTCCCTTCGCCCAGATGCTTTTTTGCATCGATGTGCGTTCCGAACGCATCCGCCGCCACCTGGAACAGCTCGGCGACTACCAGACCTACGGCATCGCCGGTTTCTTCGGCGTGCCGGTGAGCTTCGTCGGCCTGGACAAGGGCAGCGAAACCCATCTCTGCCCGGTGGTGGTCACCCCCAAGAACATGGTGCTGGAACTCAGCACCGCGCGGAACACGGATGACGATGATTTCGTCACCGCGCTGGAGCACGTCTTCCATGACCTGAAAGGCTCGGTGCTGTCGCCCTTCATCACCGTGGAGGCGCTGGGCCTGCTCTTCGGCCTGGACATGTTCGGCAAGAGCTTCGCGCCGCTGGCATACAACCGCTGGCGCAGCCGGCTGCATCCGGCCAGGTCGAGCAGTCGCCTGCTGTTGGACAAGCTGACGCGCGAGCAGGCGGACTCGATCATCCGCTCCCTGCAGCGGGTCATGATCGTGAAGGCGCTCGGCCGCGAGCTCGGCATCGAGCGCGAGGCGATCACCGACGACATGATCCGCGAGCTCCGCGAAGCGGCCATGGGCAACCAGGAGGGGCCGACCGAGTTCGCGCGCCAGTTCAAGCTGGATGCCCAGGCCGAGGCCAATTTCATCGATTGCCTGCGGCGGGTCTATCGCATCGACCGCGGTTATGTGCAGATCCAGTTCGAGCGCCTGGGGCGCATCGGCTTCACCCTGGACGAGCAGGTGCACTTCGTCAGCCAGGCGCTGCGCTCCATCGGCCTAACCAAGGACTTCTCGCGTTTCGTGCTGCTGACCGGCCATGGCAGCAGCTCGGAGAACAATCCTTACGAATCCGCCCTCGACTGCGGCGCCTGCGGCGGCAACCACGGCATCGTCAACGCCCGGGTCTTCGCGCAGATGGCCAACAAGCCGGCGGTGCGCGAGCGCCTGCGTGCTCAGGGCATCGACATCGCCGCCGATACCTGGTTCATTCCCGCCCTGCACAACACCACCACCGACGAGCTGCGGCTCTATGACCTCGAGCTGCTGCCGCCGAGCCACCTGGTGTACCTGGAGCGGCTGACCAACGGCCTGCGGGCTGCTTCGCGCCTGAGCGCGGCGGAGCGGCTCCAGACCCTGGAGCCCGCCGACAGCAGCGATGACCCGGAAAAGGCGTACCGCAATGCGCGGCGCAATGCCATGGACTGGTCGCAGGTGCGGCCCGAGTGGGGGCTGTCGCGCAATGCGGCCTTCATCGTCGGCCGCCGCCACATCACCGAGCACATGGACCTCGAGGCCCGTAGCTTCCTGAACTCCTACGACTACCGCTGCGATCCCAAGGGCCGCCTGCTGGAGAACATCCTGGCCGGGCCGGTGGTGGTCGGCCAGTGGATCAACATGGAGCACTACTTCTCGGCCGTCGACAACGAGCATTACGGCAGCGGCAGCAAGGCCTACCACAACATCGCGGGCCGTTTCGGCGTCATGACCGGCAATCTGAGCGATCTGCGCACCGGCCTGCCCTCGCAGACCGTGCTCAAGGATGGCGAGCCCTATCACGAGCCCTTGCGGCTGATCACCGTGCTCGAGGCGCCGTTCGAGACGGCTCGGCGGGCCATCGAAGCGGTGGCGACCATCAAGCACCTCGTCCACAATGGCTGGATCCGCATGGTCATCGTGGATCCGGAGACCCAGATCTTCCACGTATTCGAAGATGGGGAATGGCGCCAGCGCGTGGCACGTGCATCCGGCATCACCGTCGAAGCAAAGGAGAATGCGGCATGACCAATCTCAATCTCAGCCCCGTCAAGAAGCTGGAGATCATCATCGAGGGCGCGCATCAGGAGTTTGCCACCGATCTGCTCGACCGCGCAGGCGTCACGGGCTACACCATTGTCGGCAATCTGTCCGGCAAGGGCCGGCACGGCTTCCATGAGGGCCACCTCATGTTCAACGAGGACGCGGTGTTGATCATGATCATCGTGGCCGTTCCCGAGGAGTTGGTGGAACCCATCCTCGAAGGCTTCGCGCCGTTTTTCAACAAGCACACCGGCGTGGTGTTCATCTCGGACATCCAGGTCAGCCGCTTGGTGAAATTCAAGAGCTGAGCCGGATGCCCCGGCCATCGGGCGCGCGGGATCGATTCCGGCGCGGCGGGGGCTCGTTCCGCAAGGGGCGCACGCCGCATCGCAAGCCTGGGGCATCAGGCCCGCGCGCCGTGCCTGCCCGTGCCTTCAGCGGCTTTCGGCGCTGCCCGGACGCGAAAGGCCGAAGTGCGAAGGCTCGGCGGCACGCAAGTCCGCGTGCTTCCCGCGCTGCCCTGGGCGGGGCGCCGGATTCGGCTGCGGCAGCTTGATGATCTGCTCGGCTTCGGTCAGCACGAATTCGTGGAAGGCCTGCGCAATGGGCGACATGCGCTTGCCGCTGCGGGTGACGAGATACCACTCCTTCATGATCGGAAAGCCCTCCACGCTCAGAATGGCAATCCGGTCCAGCGCCAGTTCGAATTCCAGCGTGTGCAGCGACACGATGCCCAGCCCCAGGCCAGCCATGACCGCATGCTTGATGGCTTCGTTGCCGCTCATCTCCATCGAGGTATTGATCTTCACGCCGCGCTGCTGAAAGAAGCGCTCCACCGCCATGCGCGTGCCCGAGCCGCGCTCGCGCAGGATGAAGTTCTCGCCGATCAGCCGGCTGAGCGGCACTTGATCCACGCCCACCAAGGGGTGGTCCGGCGGTGCGATGATCACCAGCGGGTTGCGCAGAAAGGCTTGCGCCTGGAGCTCGATGTTGTGGGGCGGCGTTCCCATCACCACCATGTCCGGAATGTTCTCCTGCAACTGGCTCACCACCTCCTCGCGATTCCTGACCTCCAGGTGCACCTGGGTGCCGGGATGGCGGTCGACGAAGGCCGCCAGCAGATAGGGGGCGAAGTAGTTGCCGGTGCTGGTGACCGTCAGCGACAGCGTGCCGCGCTTCACGCCCTTCATGTCGTCCAGCACCGACTCGACGTCGCGGAACTGCTGCGCGATCGCGCGGCTGAAGGCGTACATCTCCTTGCCGGCTTCGGTGAGGAAAATCTTCTTGCCGATCTGCTCGAACAGGGGCATGCCCACGGCTTCTTCCAATTGCTTGATCTGGGTCGACACCGCAGGCTGGGTCAGGTGCAGTTCCTCGGACGCGCGGGTAAAGCTGGAATGCCGCGCCACCGCTTCCAGCAGGCGCAGTTGGCGAAAGGTCACATTCAAGGCCGGTTCCTTTCCGTAAGGACGTTCCATTCATTAACGTGAATGGAAGTGATTCGATGTTTTGCTTTTTTATTATGTTTGTTGGCTTGGTCGCGTGCAATCGGGGGCGCTCGGGGGCGGGGTGGGTCAGGGGGAGTGGGCTGTGGCTGTGGAGTCGGTTGGGCTGAGCTGGAGAGCCCCGACGTTTTGAGCGCAGGCGCGGGCTGGCCCGCGATGACTCGCTCGCCACACGGTTGATCGCGAGCTCGCTTCTACAGTTGGGATGACAACCCGTCAGGCTTGGCACGGTATCACGTTGGCATGCCCCGGAATACCTTCGAGGAGAAGGCAGGGTGAGGGGAGGCGTTGGCTGACGCCCGGGCATCGCTCCTCGGCCACACGGTCGCCACCGGCCGCAGGCGCGAGCGGGCTCGCTCCTGCATGTCCGCAGCCGGCACCCGCTCAGCAGCGGGCGCGAGCCGCGGGGACAGGCTGCTCCTGCCATTGGGCGCCAGTGCCCGTCCAGTTGGCTCCCTCGGCGGAAACCATCCTCATCGTGCCTGGACCGGACCCAGTCCCTGCTCCAGCCTTGCACGCAGCATCTTGCCGGCACGCTCCAGCCCATAGCGCCGGATCTCCGCCACCGGCGCACCCTGCAGTTCCGCGGGCAGGGGCCAGCCCAGGTGGGCCAGGGCGCGCGCCCAGGCGTCGCTCGGGCGGTTGCCCCAGGCCTCGGCGCCGGCGCTTTTGGAGAGCTTGTGTCCGCTGGCGTCCAGCACCAGCGGCAGGTGGGCGTAAATCGGTTCCGGATAGCCCAGGGCTTCCTGCAGCAGGCGCTGGCGGCCGGTGATTTCCAGCAGATCGGCACCACGCGCGATCTGGGTCACGTCCTGGGCGGCATCATCCACCACGCAGGCGAAGACGTAAGCGAAGATGCCGTCGGCGCGGTGGATCACGAAGTCGCCCTGGCGGGCCGGATGCTGCCGCTGCGGGCCGTGCAGGAGATCGAGAAAGCGGACTTCGCCTTCGGGCGCGTGCATGCGCACGGCCCGCGCCGTGCGGCCAGGCGGCAGGCCGGTGCGGCAGGTGCCGGGATAGACCCCGCCCGCCAAGCTGACCTCCTGGCGCGAGCAGCCGCAGGCGAAGGCCGCGCCCTGTGCGCGCAGGGTCTCCAGGGCCGCCGCATAGGCTTCCAGGCGGGTGGACTGGTACAGCACCGGGCCGTCCCATTCCAGGCCGAGCCGCTCCAGATCGCGCAGGATGGCCGCATCGGCGTCCGGCACGTTGCGCGGCGTGTCCAGGTCTTCCATGCGCAGCAGCCAGCGGCCGCCCAAGGACTTGGCACAGAGATGGCTGCCGATGGCGGCCACCAGCGAGCCCAGGTGCAAGGCGCCGGTGGGGGAGGGAGCGAAGCGCCCGACGGGTGTTGCGCCGGCACGGGCGGAGCCGTCCGCCGGAGTCAGAACAGGATCATCAGCCATAGGAAAAGGGTGCCGAAAAAGGCCACGGCACTCAAGGCAATGGCCATGGACAGGATTTCAGCGTCCAGCTCGAAGCGGTCGGCCAGCATCAGGGTGGCCATCATGGTCGGCATGGCGCTTTCCAGGATGGCGGCTCGGATGGGCTCGCCCTGGCCGGCCAGCGGGCGGGCCAGCAGCCAGATCAGCAGCGGGGCCAGCAGAAGCTTGACGGCGCCGGCCGTGGCCACCGGCCGCAGGCGCCGGCGCCAATCGGTCAGCGGCAGGGACAAGCCCACCGTCAGCATCATGGCCGGAATGGTGGGCGCGCCGATGAAGTGGGCGCTGGCCGCCAGCCAGTCCGGCACCGGCCACTGGCCCAGCCGGAAGGCCAGAGCGGCGGCGAAGGCCCAGATGGGCGGCAGCGTGGCCAGCACGCGCAGGAACCGCCCGGCGCCGCCGGCGGGCCCCGCGCCCGGCCCCAGCCGGTAGGCCAGCCAAACGCCGAAGGTCCAAGTCAGGGGCAGGGTGGCGAGGATGTCGGCGTAGACGGCGTAGCGGGCCGCATCCGGCCCGAAGAGGGCGATCTGCACCGGAACGCCCACGCCGACGATGTTGCCGAAGGCGCCGGCCAGCACCAGCGCCGCCAGGCTGGCGGGCGCCAGGCCGCGGCCCAGCGAGGTATGCCGCAGCAGGAGATAGCCGATGCCGGCGCCGGCGAAAACGCCCAGCGCGACCAGCAGCGGCACCCATGCGGCTTCGACGCCGCAGCGGGCGCGGCTGATGACCGAAAAGGCCAGCGCCGGGTAAAACAGATTCAGCACCAGGGCATTGACGACCTTGCGCGCGCTGGCGGCGCTGACGCCGCCCGGCTCCCAGCGATTCCACAGTCCGCCGATGATGATGAGCAGGGCAAACGGCACCAGCACATGGCTGGCGAGCTGGATGGGGTCGATGGGCATGAAAGGGCGCGGCCGTTCTCGGGAAAGCTGCCAAAGGGGGAAGTGTAGCCCATTTCCGGGGATTCGCGAGCCGCTGGAGCGCGGTTCGGGCGGGGCGTGCCGGCGCCCCGGTGCGGCCGGGGCGCCGGCGGCACGGCGACGCTACATCTTGATCTGCGTCCAGCCCTCGTGGTCGCGCTGGACGATGTGCACGACGGCGGCGGGTATGATGGTGACGCCCTCGGCCAGGTCCGTGGGTTGGATCTTCATCGCCTTCATGGTGTTGTTGCAGGCCAGGAACTTGATGCCGTACATGGAGAGGCTCTGGATGTTCTCGGCGACCGGAGAGTTCTTCAGCAGCATCTTGATGCCCGGCCCCCAGGCGACCACCTCGATCTGGGCCTTGTCCATGCCGATCGTGGTCATGACCTGCCGGGCCGTGCTGATGGCGCCGTGCCAGCTTTCCTGGCTGGCGCTGTTGACCTCCAGCAGGAGCTTGAAGTTTTCTGGAGACTGCGCCGGCGCGCTGTCCTGCGCCTGGGCCTGCAGACTGAAGCTCATGAGCGCCACCCACAGCACGAGAGCGACGCGGGCCATCATGTTTTTCATGTTTCCTCCTCGAATCGGCTTGGTCTTGGATGCGGACAACAGTCGCTTTAGAGGGCGCGCGCGCATCCAGAGTTCCTTCGAGCGGATCATGAGGGTGCGACGGAATCTTGACACCAGGGGCGGGCCGGAGTACTCCTTTAGCATCGGCGACGGTGCCGTTCGCGTGTGAGATTGCACCCCGACCATCCAGATCCCCATTTCCCGAATCCGTGGTGCCACGAAGGGCGGCAGCGAGGCGGCTTTCCGAGGCGCGTGTCAGCCGTTCGGAGGGACTTGCGTTCGTGTCAACGATGGTCGGGTACTGCCCTGGTGGGCTCGGGATCTTCGACTATATTGGGGTAACGTAACAACGCCCGTGCGGAACGACGGGCGCCCGCGCGCAGCTTCCCGGGCCGTCCGGCATGTCGGGTGCGCCCCGCAAGTCCTCTTGCACGATAAGGAATTTCTATGTCTTCACCCGCTGTGCCCGTGACTGCCTCGCCCCCCCGGCGTGCCCGCACCGCCTCCTGGGCGCTCAGCACCTACTTCGCCCAGGGCCTGCCTTATTCCATCGTCCATCAGATCTCCGCCCAGTTCTTCACGGCGGCCGGCGCCAGCCTGCAGGCCATCGGCCTGACCTCGCTCTACGGCCTGGCCTGGAACCTGAAGTTCCTGTGGAGTCCGCTGGTGGACGTCATCAGCAGCAAGAAGATCTGGATCGTGGGCATCGAACTGCTGCTTGCCTTGGCGGTGGCGGCGCTGGCCTGGCCGGCGCAGAGCTTCGATCTGGGGCTGGCGGCCAAGGTTTTCCTCGTGATCGCTTTCATCGCGGCCACCCACGACATCGCCATCGACGGCTACTACATCCAATCGCTCAATGATGCCGATCAGGCCGCTTACTCCGGTCTGCGGGTGGCGGCTTATCGGGTGGCCCTGCTGGTGGGCAACGGCGCCCTGGTGGTGCTGGCGGGCATGGTGTCCTGGGTGGCCTGCTTCCTGGCGGCGGCCGGCATCCTGGCCTTCCTGGCCGTGCTGCATCATCTGCTGCTGCCGCCCGTAGCCGCCAGCCAAGACACCCTGCGTGCCGCCGTGGTCAAGGAAGCCTTCCTGAGCTACCTGCGCCAGCCCCACATCTGGATGGTGCTGGCCTTCATCCTGCTGTTCCGCGCCGGCGACGCCATGATGTTCGCCATGGCCACGCCGCTCTTGAAGTACCTGGGCTACGACACCGCGGCCCGCGGCTTTCTGTCCGGCACTGTCGGTACCCTGGCGGGCATCGGCGGCGCGCTGTTGGGCGGCGCCATCATCAGCCGCTACGGCTTGCGTCGCTGCTTTTTTCCCTTCGCCCTCATCCAGAGCCTGGCCATCCCGGCCTATGCCTGGATGGCCTACGCCAAGCCCGGTCTCCTGGGCGTGGCGGCGGTGGTCGCCTTTGAGCAGGTGGCGGCCGGGTTCGGCACGGCGGCGCTCATGGTCTTTCTGATGCAGCGCTGCAGCGGCAATTTTCAGGCTACCCATTTCGCCATCGGTTCCGCGCTCATGTCGGTGGCCGCCACCATCGCCGGCAGCCTCAGCGGCTTCGTCGCCGCCGGCGTCGGCTTTACCGTGTTCTTTTGGATCGCTTTTGTGATTTCCTGGCCGGGCGTCCTCCTGGCCTGGTTGATGCCGGCGCGAGTGCACCATGGATAAGAAGATGAAGAACCCCCGGCTGCTTGCTTTCGACAAGCGCAGCAAATGGCTGCTGATTTCCGCGGTCGCGCTGCTGGCGTCAGCCTGCGATTCCGGCGGCTTGCGGGCCAACCCGTCCCTGGCCAAGCCGGCGCTGGCGGCACCGGCGGCGCAGCAGGCTGCCTGGCAGCGTCCCGCCTACCCAGTGAGCCCATCGCTGGCGGAGACGCTGAGGAGCTTCCCCACGGCGCAGATTGATGCCTTTCTGGCAAGCCGCTCCGCCAGCGAGGGGATCTGGGGAGTCAGCGTGATGGACCTGAACAGCCGGCAGCCGCTATACGAAACCGGCGGCACCGAGCCGCTGCAGCCCGCTTCGACGGCCAAGCTGCTGACTACCGCCTTCGCCCTGGACGTGCTGGGCCCGGACGCGACCTTCAGCACCCAGGTGTTGGCCCGGTCGGCACCTAACATCAACGGCGTGGTGCAGGGGCCGCTGGTGCTCCTGGGCGGCGGCGATCCCAACCTGTCCAGCCGCGTCTTCCCCTTTCACGGCACCACCGTGCGCGGCCCGCTGAGCGAGCCTTTCGACAAGTTGGCCGAGGCGTTGTGGGCGCGTGGCGTGCGTGAAATCCCCGATGGGCTGGTGGCGGATACTCGGCGCTATCCCACGGAACCCCGGCCGGCTGGCTGGACCGAGGAGGACAGCATCCGCTGGTACGGCGCTCCGGTGAGCAGCCTGAGCTTCAACGACGGCATGGTGCTGGTGACCGTGCGTCCGGCGCCGCGCGCCGGGCAATGGGCTTCCGCTTCCATCGAGCCCAATCCGCGCGGCCTGATCCGCAACGCCGTGATGACGGTCAATGGTGGCGGCAGTGCCGTGCGGCTGGTGGACAAGGGCGGCTACTGGGAGCTGCAGGGCCAGGCGCGCGCGCGCGGCGGCGCGCGCTTCATGATGCTGGCCCAGCCGGATCCGGCGCGCATGGCCGTGCTGGCTTTCCGCGATGCCTTGGAAAAGCGCGGCATCCTCGTCGGCGGCGGGGTGGAGATCCTGCGGCGCAGTCCCGGCGAGAAGGTCTACAATTCGCTGAGCTACGGCAACTATCTGACACTGGCCGAGCTGCGCTCGCCGCCGCTGCGCGAGGCGGTGGCGGTGGTGAACAAGGTCAGCCAGAATCTGCACGCGGAAATGCTGCTGCGCGAGGCCAGCCTTGCTCAAGGCGGCGACGGCAGCCTGGCCACGGCCTCCTTCCACCTCAAGAGCTGGCTGCGCGAGCGCGCGCTGCTGACGCCGTCCTGCTACATGGACGACGGCTGCGGCCTGTCGCGCAACAACCGCCTGCCGCCGGCGGCCCTGACCGCGGTGCTGAGCTATGCCAGCACCGCGCCCTGGGGTACTGTCTGGCGCGCCTCCCTGCCCTGGGGCGGGCATGACGGCACCCTGCGCCACCGCCTGCGCAGCCTCAACGGCGAAGCGGAGGTCTATGCCAAGACCGGCAGCCTGCGCGGCGTGCAGACCCTGGCGGGCTACATCCGCAAGGCCGATGGCCATGATTACGCCTTTGCCATCATGGTGAACGGGTTCCGCGTGTCCGACGCGCAGATCAAGAGCCGCATCGACCAGCTGGTGGCCCTGCTCGCCACCAGCCGGATCTCGAATCAGCCGCTGCCTCTGGGTGAAGAAGCGGAGACGGAGTTCTGACCCGCCATGCCGGAGCTGTCGCCGGAGCTGCTGTCCGCCTACTTCCAAAGCCGCTACGCGGTGCAGTGCGCCGAAGGGCCGGCGTGTTTTCGCATCGGGGACGAGATCCTGCCCCCGTGCCTGCGCCGGCCCTTCGCCCTCATCACCGCCTGGAATCCCCGCTCCCAGCCGCTGGACCGGGAGGCCAACGATGCTCGCCAGCGGCTCCTGCTGGAGCAGCTCGCGGCGCGCGGCTGGTCCCATTTGCCCGCGCGCGGCGAAGGCCGCGACGGCTGGCGCGAGGAAAGCGCGGCCGTGTTCGGCTTGCGCTTGGACGAGGCGCTGGAACTGGCCCGCGTTTTCGGCCAGCATGCCATCGTCTGGGGCGACGGCGCGCGCGCCTGGCTGTACCTGAGTTCGGGGGAGCGGGTGGAGCAGGGCACCTGTTCCGAGTCCGGGCAATGATCCGCTCCGCTCCCGGCCGTTGCATCTGCATTGGCGCATAGCGCCCGATCCACCCGGACGCGGCAGGGGCGAGGGAAGCCCATCCGCCGCTTCCGGATCGGTGCCGCACCGATTGCTGCGGGACTTCCCGCCGCCGAAGCGCTATCATGCCGCCTCGTGGATTCACCCTCGTCATCCGCATCCTTCGCCATGCCAAATCCCGACAGCCATCTTCTCAGCATCGCGCCCATGATGGAGTGGACCGACCGCCACTGCCGCTTCTTCCTGCGGCGGATCTGCCGGCACTGCCTGCTCTATACGGAGATGGTCACCACCGGCGCCATCCTCTTCGGACACGACCGCGAGCGCTTTCTGGACTTCGACGCCAGCGAGCAGCCGCTCGCCATCCAGTTGGGCGGCGATGATCCGGCGCAACTGGCCCAATGCGCCCGCATTGCCGAGGACTGGAACTATGCCGAAGTCAACCTCAACGTCGGCTGCCCCTCCGACCGGGTGCAGTCGGGCCGCTTCGGCGCCTGCCTGATGCGCACCCCCGCGCAGGTGGCGGACATGGTGGCAGCCATGCGCGGCGCCACCCGCCTGCCGGTGACGGTGAAGCACCGCATCGGCGTGGACGAGCTGGACCGCTACGAGGACGTCGCCCGCTTCGTGGAAACGGTGGCCGCGGCGGGCTGCGCGACCTTCATCGTGCACGCCCGCAAGGCTTGGCTCAGCGGCCTGAGCCCGGCGGAGAACCGCACGGTCCCGCCCCTGCGCTACGAGCTGGTGCATCGGCTCAAGCGCGACTTCCCGCACCTGCGCATCGAGCTGAACGGCGGCGTCACCACCCTGGCCCAGGTGGAAGCGCAGCTCCGGCAGGTGGACGGCGTCATGGTGGGCCGCGCCGCCTACCATGACCCCTGGATGCTGGCGCAGGCCGACGCGCGCGTCTTCGGCCGCCCGCCCGCCGTGCCGCTCACCCGGCGCCAGGTGATCCGCGACATGCAGGCCTATGCCGAGGACGTGCTGGCCGGCGGGCGCGCCACCCTGCACCAGATCACCCGGCACATGCTGGGACTGTTCCATGGCGAGCCGGGCACGCGTGCCTGGAAGCGCTTCCTGAGCACCGAGCTGCATCGGGGCCGTCCGGGGCCGGAACTGCTGGACCGCGCCATGGCCCAGCTGAGCGACGACGTGCTGGACCGTCCCGCCCGCGACACCCCCGAAGCCACGGCGATTTTCCGCGCCGGCGCCTGAACGGCCGCTTTGCCTCGCCCGCGCAATCAGTCCTTGTCGGGGTCAGACTTTTGGGGTAAAAGTATGCCGCTGTATCCAGCTTGAACGCGGGTTCAAGTCCCACAGCCATCTCTGCTTTACGAAATCCACCAGCTTTATTTGGCCGCCGGCACGCAGCCCCATTCCACGCACGCGCCTCCCGCGGGAGTGACCCTGAACCGGCATGACGACTGATGGTAACGCGCAAGAGGACGAGATAGTGGAAGCCGAAGCCAAGAGCCGCACCTCCGGAAGCACCACCTGCAATCAATTCCTGGAACAGTTGCTGACCGCCCTGGAAGCGGCCAGGGACGGCGACTTCTCCGTGCGTCTGCGCCGGAGCCGGACCGGATTGAGCAGCGAGGTGGCCCAGGTCTTCAACGAACTGATGGCCATGAACCAGAAAATGGCCAACGAAATCATGCGCGTCGGCCGGGTCGTCGGCCAGGAAGGCCGCATGACCGAGCGGGCCCACCTGGGCGACGTCTCGGGCGCGTGGCGGAACAGCGTCGATTCCATCAATACCCTGATCGGCGATCTCGTCCAGCCGACCACCGAGGTGGCGCGCGTGCTCAGCGCCGTGGCCGAGGGCGATCTGTCGCAGAAGATGGCCTTGGAGATCGAGGGGCGGCCGGTCAAGGGCGAGTTCCTGCACATCGGCACCACCGTGAACACCATGGTGGATCAGTTGAGCTCCTTTGCCTCGGAGGTGACGCGCGTGGCGCGCGAGGTGGGCACCGA